>JACDGF010000006.1 GCA_013815405.1 Caulobacteraceae bacterium
TGCCTCGAGGGTCTCGTAAGCCGGCAGCGTCAGAAATTCCTCGAACTCATTCGACAAGCTCATTTTGGAGAACAGGCGTGTCGCCTCGGCGAAGCGGCCGTTCTCGAAAGCCATCGCCGGCAGAGTCGCTTTCAGCGCCGCCATTTCCTCGGCCAGCACCGTCTCGAACAGGCTCGGGGTCACGACCCGGCCATCGTCCAGCGTCGCCTTTTGCCGGATCCACTGCCAGATCTGGGCGCGGCTGATCTCGGCCGTGGCGGCGTCCTCCATCAGATTGTAGAGCGGCACGGCGCCGCGGCCGCGCAGCCAGGCTTCGATGTACTGGACGCCGACGCGGATGTTCTCGCGCAGCCCGTTTTCGGTGCGCGCGCCCTCGTGCACCTTGAGCATGTCCGCGCGTGTGACGGCGACATCCTTGCGCGATTTTCCCAACTGGTTGGCGCTCGGCATGAGGCGGTCGAAGACGTCCATGGCCACCGCCACCAGATCCGGGTGGGCGACCCACGTGCCATCATGGCCGTCGCCGGCCTCGCGTTCCTTGTCGGCGCGCACCTTGGCGAAGGCCGCCTCATTGGCCGCCGCGTCGCCTTTGACCGGTATCTGAGCCGCCATGCCGCCCATGGCGAAGGCGCCGCGCCGATGACAGGTCCGGATCAGCTTGAGCGAATAAGCGCGCAGGAACGCCGCTCCCATCCCCATCGACGCGCGATCCGGCGTAAGCGAGTCGGGCTGCCTGCCCAGGCGTTTGATGTAGGAGAAGATGTAGTCCCACCGCCCGCAATTGAGGCCGACGACATGGTCACGAAGCTCATGGAGGATCTCGTCCATCTCGAAGGCGGCGGGCAGGGTCTCGATCAGCACGGTAGCCTTGATCGTTCCCTTCGGGATTCCGAGCGCCTCCTGGGCGCGAACGAAGACATCGTTCCACAGCCTCGCCTCCAAATGGGACTCGAGCTTGGGGAGGTAGAAATAGGGGCCGGTCCCTTGCGCGAGTTGGGCCTTGGCGTTGTGGAAGAGATAGAGGCCGAAGTCGAACAGCGCGCCGGACATCGCCGCGCCGCCCACCCGAAGATGTCTCTCGGGTAGGTGCCAGCCGCGCGGGCGGACTATCAGCACCGCCGGCGTCTCGCCAAGGGCGTATGTTTTGCCGCTGGCCGGGTCGGTGAACCCCAGGGCGCCGGCCCAGCGATCCTTCAGATTGACCTGGCCGTCGATCAGATTGGCCCAGGTGGGCGACGTGGCGTCCTCGAAATCGGCCATGAACACCTTGGCGCCGGAGTTCAAGGCATTGATGATCATCTTGCGATCCACCGGGCCGGTGATCTCCACCCGGCGGTCTTGCAGGTCGGCGGGAATCGGCGCGACCCGCCAATCGCCCTCGCGCACCCCGTTCGTATCGTCGAGGAAATCCGGCCTCTCACCGGCGTCGAATCGCGATTGCCGCTCCAGCCGAGCAGCCAGCAGGGCGCGCCGGCGCTCGTCGAATCGATGATGGAGCCCGCCCAGAAAATCCAGGGCGTCGGGCGTAAGGATCTCTTTGGCGCGGCCCTCGATGGGGCCGAGGATTTCGATGGGGGAGAGAGTGGCTATGTCGGACATGGGCTGGTCTTTCTGGCCTCCCTCCCCTTTATGGGGACGGGCAGGCCGCGTAGCGGCCAGGGTGGGTCAGTATGATAGATTTCTGGCGTCGCGGATGATCGAGACTTCTCCACACCGCCAATGCTTCGCATCGTCTGCCCTCCCTAGAAGGGGAGGGAGGAAGAAAATCCAGCCCTACGCCGCCGCCTGGGCCTTGAATTGCGCCGCCTCGGTGGAGTCGCCGAGCGCGGTGGTCGAGGAGACGCCCCCCGAAATGGTCAGGGCCACCTGATCGAAATAGCCGGTGCCGACTTCGCGCTGGTGACGGGTGGCCGAATAGCCGTGGGCCTCGGAGGCGAACTCGGCTTCCTGTAGTTCGGAATAGGCCGCCATGCCGCTCTCCTTGTAGCCGCGCGCCAGTTCGAACATGCCGTGGTTGAGGCTGTGGAAGCCGGCGAGGGTGACGAACTGGAACTTGTAGCCCATGGCGCCCAGTTCGCGCTGGAATTTGGCGATCGTGTCCGCGTCGATGTTGGCCCGCCAGTTGAACGAGGGCGAACAGTTGTAGGCCAGGAGCTTGCCGGGAAATTGCCGATGGACCGCCTCGGCGAATTGTCGCGCTTCCTCCAGGTCCGGGTGCGACGTCTCCCACCAGAGGGCGTCGGCATAGGGGGCGTAGGCCAGGCCCCGGGCGATGCAGTGGGCGAGGCCCGAGCCCTCCTTCAGATGGTAGAACCCTTCGGGCGTCCGGCTGCCCGGAACGATGAAGGGCCGGTCGCGCTCATCGACGTCGGAGGTGATCAGCTTGGCCGACTCGGCGTCGGTGCGGGCGAAGGTAAGAGTGGCGACGCCGCAGACGTCGGCGGCGAGGCGCGCGGCCACAAGGTTGCGGACATGGGCCGAGGTCGGGATGAGAACCTTGCCGCCCATATGGCCGCATTTCTTTTCGGAGGCGAGCTGGTCCTCGAAGTGGACGCCGGCCGCGCCGGCTTCGATGAACGCCTTCATGATTTCGAAGCTGTTCAGCGGCCCGCCGAAGCCGGCTTCGGCATCGGCGACGATGGGCAGGAACCAGTCGCGCGTCGCTCCGCCCTCGGCATGCTCGATCTGGTCGGCGCGCTGCAAGGTGCGGTTGATCCGCCGGCACAGCTCCGGCGCGGCATTGGCGGGATAGAGGCTCTGATCGGGATACATGGCCCCGGCGGTATTGTTGTCCGCCGCCACCTGCCAGCCGGAGAGATAGATGGCCTGCAATCCGGCCCGCGCCATCTGCATCGCCTGATTGCCGGTTACCGCGCCCAGGGCGTTGACGTAGGGTTCACTCTTTAGAGACTTCCAGAGCCGGCTGGATCCATGCTCCGCCAAGGTGTGGGTGACCGGCAACGACCCGCGAAGCTTTTCCACGTCGGCTGGCGCATAGGGCCGTTCGATCCCGTCGAAGCGCCTGGGCGGAGCGTGGGCGATAAAGCTATCGAAAGTGTTCATATTTTCCTATCCCGAGACCAGCGGCGTGTCGAACCCACGGGATAGGGCAGACGGCGGGATCGGAAAAGTGGCAATCCGTCCTCGAAGGCATGGTTGTAACAATACTACCTTGTCATAGCTGTAAGATGATGACATCTCCGTTCAATGGCTGCGGCGACCGAACGCAAACTCTTTCTCGGCGTGCGCCTCAAGCGCATCCGCAGGGATCTTGGCCTCACCCAAACCCGCATGGCCGAGGATTTGGGAATCTCGCCTAGCTACCTCAATCATCTGGAGCGCAACCAGCGTCCGGTCACCGCCCAGATTCTCCTGCGCTTGGCGGAGACCTACGACATCGACATTCGCGGCCTGTCCAGCGACAGTGACTCCGCCGGCGCGCGGGATCTTTCCGAAGTTCTGGCCGATCAGCTGTTTCGGGACCTGGGCATTCCCCGTCACGAGGTGGACGAGGTGGCCCAGAACACCCCGGGCGTGGCCGACGCGATCGTGCGCCTCTACCGCGCCTACGCGGATCGCCGGCGACTGGCCGATCTGGGCGCCGGCGATCGCGGCGAGGCCGGCCAGGGCGGCTCCGCCGTCATGCCATCCGATTGGGTCCGCGACTTTATTCAGGGACAGCGAAACTTCTTTCCCGACCTTGATGAAAAGGGCGAGGCCCTGGCCGGTGAACTGGGCGCCGAACCCCAGGGATTCTTCGACGCCGCCCGCCGACGCCTGACCGACCGCCACGGCGTGCAGGTTCGGGTGACGCCGAGGGAGGTGCTGCCGGACTCGGTTCGCCGGTATGATCATCACCGCCGGCGCCTGATGCTTTCGGAACTGCTCGCGGGCCCCGGTCGATCCTTCGCGGTGGCCTATCAACTGGCCGTGCAGGAGCATGACGCCGACCTCGCCGCCTTGGTCGAGCGCGCCGCGCCGCCGGACGCTCCCACCGGCCGGCTGCTCAAGGTGTCGCTGGCCAACTATCTGGCCGCGGCGACCCTGATGCCTTACGAGGCGTTCCGTCAGGCATGCGAGGGCGCCGGCCATGACATCGACCTCATTCGCACCCGCTTTGGAGCGAGTTTCGAACAGGTCTGCCACCGTATGACCACCTTGTCGCGGCCGACGGCGCGCGGAATTCCGTTCTTCATGCTGAGGGTCGATTCGGCCGGAAACATTTCCAAGCGATTCGCCGGCGCCGCGTTTCCTTTCTCGCGCTTCGGCGGGACCTGCCCGCGTTGGAAGATTCACGGCGCGTTTCGCTCGCCGGGGAAAATCCTGACCCAGATCGTCGAAACGCCCGACGGCAGGCGCTATTTCACCCTCGCCCGGACTGTCTGGCGGATCGCTTCGCCCTATGCCGAGGGGGACTCCGAACTGGCCGTCGGCCTCGGATGCGAACTGAAATACGCCTCGCGGCTGGTCTATGCGCGCGGCGTCGATCTGGCCGATCCCGCTGTCACCCAGATCGGGCCCGCCTGCCGGGTGTGCGAGCGCCCCGCCTGCCGTCAGCGCGCCGTCGAACCGGCTGGGCGGACCTTGACCGTGGACGACTTCACCAAGTCCATCTCACCCTATCCGTTCGCGGCCGGGTGATCCGTCGGAGCGCGCGGCGCGTCTCCGGGGCAACAGTGTGGAAATTGTTTGGTCGAATGGAGGCGGTGACCGGTTGACGCCCCCAAACGCATGGCTCAGGTTCCATGTCGAACATGTGTTTGCGCGCCTTCAATCCGCGAACGATGCTCTCGCAGCTTACGGGACCGGCCCGCGAGGCCGACCTGAGGGGAGGAACCATGAACAAGCAAGTCCTGATGATGTCTTGCGCGCTTGGCGCGCTTCTGCTTTCGGGGAGGGGCGCCTTGGCCGCCGCCGCCGGCGCGGCCGACACCACGGCCCAGAGCGCGACGACTGTCGGCGAAGTGATCGTCACCGCCGAAAAACGCGCCGCGAACATCCAGGATGTGCCGGTCGCGGTTACCGCCTTCACCGCCCAGGACCGCAACCTCAAGGGCATCAACACCGTCCAGGACATGACCAATTTCGTGCCCGGGCTCACCTATTCGAGCCAACTCGACCGGCCAGCGATCCGGGGCCTCGCGCGCAACAACAATATCTATACTTCGGATTCATCGGTGGCGGTCTATTACGACGACTTCTTCTCGCAATCGACCTTCCTCGTCGGCCGCGACGACATGTTGATCGATCAGGTGGAAGTCCTGCTGGGCCCGCAGGGAACGCTCTATGGCCGCAACGCCATTGGCGGCCTGATCAACACCAAGTCCAAGCGCCCCACCGACACCTATTCGGGCGAGATTCGCGCCATCGTCGGCAACTATGGCTACACCAAGTTCGAGGGCACGGTCTCGGGACCGATCAACGACCATTTCAGCTTCCGGCTGAGCGCCGTCGACCTCAACCAGTCCCGCGGCTATTTCAACAATCTCGTCCCCGGCAAGCCCTCGGAAGGCGATCTTCGGCACGATCCCTATGTCGACGTCCAGCTTCAGTACAAGGACGACTCCAACGATATCTGGGTCGACGCCTATGACCTCACCTTCAACCACGATCGCGGCGGTCCGGGCGGGCTGCTTGGCACGCCCACGGTCGGCCACTACGACACGGCGCTGCAGACCGGAGGACAGCTGGTCTTCAACCCCAACTTCCCCTACGGCGGCGGCGCGGTGCCCGGCTCGGTGGTCGGTCAGATCGGCACCGACAACCCCGCCCTGGGCCGGATCCGCGACTTCGCCCACGACCTGCCGACCAATATCGATCTGAGCGCGGCCTACACCGTCGTCGTCAACGCCGTCCACCATTTCGACGGGTTCGATCTGAAGTATGTCGGCGGCTACAGCCAGTACCACTATGATCTAAATACCAGCCTGTTCGGCAACGGCAATTCCCCGATCACCCAGTACCAGATCCCGCTAAGACCCGGCTCAATCTGCTCTTTCGTCCCGGGCTGTGTGCCGCTGACGGTCTTCCCGGTGCAGGACTTTTCTTACGAGACCCACACCGCCTGGTACAGCCACGAGCTGACCTTGTCGTCGACGACCAACCGTCCGCTCCAATATATCGCCGGGGCCTATTTTTACAACGAGACAGACGATAACATAAATAGCGTGATCGAGCCTGATCAACCCCAACTCGCCAATCCTGTCGGGGGACTGCCGAATCCTAACCGCTATTATTACTTCACCGAATATGAGGATCGCATCCGCAGCATGGCGGTCTATGGCCAGTTGGACTGGAAGATTCTCCCGACGGTCAAGCTGACCGGAGGGCTGCGCTACACCTACGACAGCAAGTCGGCGTTGGAGCAGGCGCGGTACATCAACTTCCAGAATATTCCGGCCTTCGGACTGTTCGCGGACAATCTCGGCAGTCTCTTCCCCGCGATCGACGTCACCACGGCGCTCACCAGCACCGCGCCGGCCAAGGGCGTCACCTGCGCCACCACCCTGCAGACCACTGGCCGGTTCGCCGGCGACGTCCAGCGCTGCCTGGGCGACCATTCCGACGCCCTCACCGGCACCGCCGGCATCGAGTGGACTCCCGATCGCGACACCCTGGTCTATGTGCGCTACAACCGCGGCTACAAGGCGTTCGCGCTCAACGCGGGCCTCGTCCACGCCGATCCGGAGGCGCTGCCCGAACACGTCGACGACTTCGAAGGCGGCGTCAAGAAGACCTTCGGTCGCACCCTGACCGTCGACGCCGACGCCTTCTATTACGACTACAAAAACGACCAGGTTCCGCTCGTGTTCCCCAGCGCGGGCGGCATCAATCTCAGCCAGTTCTTCAACATCCCCAAGGCTGTTTCAGAGGGGGTCGAGCTGACCGCCAACTGGCGGCCGATCGAGAATCTGAGCCTCAGCCTGTCCTATGGCTTCGACCACACCAAGATCAAATCGACCTGCACCTTTGTGGGCGCCCAACCGGGAGATGGATGCTTCATCGACGGCCTCGACACGCACGCTATCCAGCCTGGCGCCCGCCCGGTCGGGCCCGTACAGTCGAGCGGCGCCTTCTTCCAGTCCGTCGACGGTAACCCCTTGCCGCAGGCGCCGGAAAACAAGGTGGCCTTCAACGGCACCTACACCTTTGTGTTCGACCCGGGCAACCTGACCTTCTCCGGCACCTACATCTGGAAGGACAGGTCTTTCGCCTCGGTCTTCAACCGCACCTACTATGAGGCGCCCTCCTGGGATCAGGTGGATCTGCGCGCCACCTGGGCGGGAAGGAACGATCGTTACGAAGTCGTCCTGTTCGTGAAAAACCTGTTCAATAGCCTGGGCTACGACGCGGCGGCCTTCGGCTATGATATCGACGCTCCGGTCGGTGGCGGCGGCCCGACCGTCGCCCGTTCCTTCGACCTGACTCCCCCTCGGCTCTACGGCGGGGAACTGCACATCAAGTTCTAGAGCGGGATCAAGTTAGATTGGCTCGAGCGCGGCCTTCCCCTCTTTTCCGTCACCCTCGGGCGTAAGTCCCGGGGGCCTATAGTCGCCTTCCGGGGGGTGGCCGCGCCGGGCGCGGCCATGGCGGGCCGCGAGCTCATGGGTGGCCGGGACTGACGCCCGGCCATGACGGATTCGAAAAAGAGTAATTCATCTTGAACGGATCATCCTCTAGGCATTCCCATGGGCGCCGCCCTGGATTGAACAAGACGCCGCGCCTTCTATAAGGAAAGTGGTCGCGCCCTTGGCGCCCGCCGCTCTCCGGGGCCGATCATGGACGCCAAATCCTCCGATGCGCCCGGCCCGGGGTCTCGCGCCGCCACGCCACGCGGTCGGAGCCGCCGCGATCTGACCCGGGGGCCGATCACCCGGACCCTGCTGGTCTTTTCCCTGCCTTTGTTGGGCGGCAACGCCCTGCAATCCTTGAACGGCACGGTCAATCAGATCTGGGTCAGCCATACCCTGGGCGAGAGCGCGATCACCGCGCTGGGTAACGCCAATATCGTGATGATGCTAATGCTGGGCTCGATCTTCGGGATCGGCATGGCCGCCAACATCCTGGTCGCCCAGTCGGTGGGCGCCGGCGATCGGGCGCTGGTCAAGCGCGTGATGGGGACCGCCACCACCTTCTTCGTGGCGCTCTCGCTGCTGGTCGCGGTCCTCGGCGGCGCCCTGTCTCCCCACATCCTGGATTTGATGGGCGCGCCGCCCGAGTCCCGGGCCGGCGCGATCATCTATCTGCGGATCATCTTCGCTTCCGTGCCCTTCATGTATTTCTTCGTCTTCCTGCAGATGGCCCAGCGCGGGGCGGGTGATTCGACCACGCCGTTCTGGTTTCTCACTTTGGCCATCGTCATCGACATCACCCTCAACCCGCTCCTGATCCGCGGGATCGGGCCCTTCCCCAGGATGGGGATCGCCGGATCCGCCGTCTCGACCCTGGTCGGGCAGGGCGCGGCCCTGGTCTTCCTGATGATCCACCTCTATCGCAAGAAGAGCATCCTCGTGCTGCGGCCAAGCGAGCTTGGCCTGCTGAAGCCGGACTTGCGCATTCTCCGGTCCCTCATCACTCGCGGCCTGCCCATGGGCATCCAGATGCTGGTGATGTCGGGCGCGGCGGTGGTGATGATCAGCTTCGTCAACCGGTTCGGCGCCCTGACCTCGGCGGCCTATTCGATTTCCTCGATCATCTGGAGCTATCTTCAGATGCCGACCATGGCGATCGGCGCCTCGGTCTCGTCCATGGCGGCCCAGAACGTCGGGGCCGGCCGATGGGACCGGGTCGCCAAGGTCGCGCGCTCGGGAGTCATTTCGGGGCTTATGATCACCGGCTCGATCGCCCTCATGCTCTATGTTTTCAATGATTTCGTGCTGGCGGTCCTGCTTCCGCGCGACTCGCCGGCGATTCCGCTGGCGCGCCACATCAACACCACGGTCCTGTGGGGCTTCGTGCTGTTTTCCATCACCTTTTCGCTGTCGGGCGTGGTGCGCTCCACCGGGGCGGTGTGGTGGCCGTTGGCCATCCTGATGGTGTCGATGCTTCTGGTGCGTATCCCGTTCGCCGCGTTGCTTACCCCGCGGTTCGGGCCCGACGCCATCTGGTGGAGCTTTCCCCTGGGAACCGCCACCTCGGCGGTCCTCACCAGTCTCTATTACAACTTCGGCGGCTGGCGGCGCTCCCGCATGCTCGAAGAACAACCTCGCGGCCAAGCCCCGGACGCCGGCGTCGCCGCGCCTGCCATGGCCCCCGCCGAGGCGGCTCTGGAACCTGCTCCTCGCTAGAAAACGGGAAAAGCCCGGCTATCTCAACGTGCCCACGCGGTGGCGAAGCTGACGACTTGCCGCGCCACGGTCTCCACCTGCCAGGCGTCGCGCGGATCGTTGAAAGAGCCGTCGCCATCGAAGAGCCCGTCGCCGGAATTGAGGGTCGCTCCGAACGGAGTCGGCCAGCCGCGCAGGGCGTGGACGATGGCGCGCAGCGCCGCGAGGGCCGATCCGCAAGCCTGGGCGCCGCCGGCGGCCACGATGCAGCCCACGGCGCGACCGTCGAAATAGGGCCTGGGATCGTCGCGGAGGCCCTCGAGGCTGTCCAGGGCGTTCTTCACCAAGCCTGACAAGGAGCCGTGATAGCCTGGGGTCGCCACCACAAAGCCGTCGGCTTGGCTCACGGCCGCTAGAAAACGGTTCCGCCCGGCGTGCTCGCCCATTTCGTCGGGATTGTAGATCGGCAGGCCGGCGAGGAAGGCGCCGCCGAAGAGCTGCGTGCGCGCACCGGCCGCCCGCGCCGCCGCCAGCGACTTGATCAGGGCCGTTTCGCTGGTCGAGCCGGGGCGCACCGTGCCCCCCAGGCCGACGATCAGGGGGCCGACCGCTGGCGTCAAGCCGTCACCGGTGCGGCCTTTCTGGCTTCATGGTCGCGTTTGAGCGCCTCCAATTCGGCGGCGTACTTGTCCCTCGCCGCGTCGCGCAGCTTGGGCAAATGATAGGCTGGGAAAAGGTCGTTGTCCGGCCGATAGTCCCGAAGGACCTGTTTGGCCACGGTCACCTTGTGGACTTCGGTGGGGCCGTCGGCGATGCCCATGACGAAGGCCCCGGTGATCATGCCCATGAATGGCATTTCGTTGGACACTCCAAGGGCGCCGTGGATGTGCAGGGCGGCGGCGGCGATGTCGTGGTAGACCCGCGGCATGGCCACCTTGATGGCGGCGATATCCTTGCGCACCAGCTTGTAGTCCTGGAGCTTGTCGATCAGCCAGGCGGTGCGCAGGACCAGCAGGCGGAACTGTTCGAGCTGGATCCAGGCGTCGGCGATCTGTTCCTGGACCATCTGCAGATCCGCCAGGCGCCCGTCCCGGGTCTGGCGGGAGACGGCGCGGCGGCACATCAGGTCGAAGGCGTGCCGGCAGGCTCCGACGGTGCGCATGGCGTGATGGACCCGGCCGCCGCCCAGGCGGGTCTGGGCGATGATGAAAGCGCCCCCGCGCTCGCCGAGGAGCGCGTCCTTGGGGACCCGGACATCGTTGTAGCGAATATAGCCGTGGCCGCCTTCGCCCTCGTGATCGCCGACGCCGATATTGCGGATCGTCTCCACCCCCGGCGTGTCCTTGGGAACCAGGAAGATCGAGGTGCGGCGGTAGGGGTCCTTGGCGTCGGGGTCGGTGACGGCATAGACCACCAGCACCTGGGCGTAACGCGAGTTGCTCGAGAACCATTTCTCACCGTTGATCACCCACTGATCGTCCACCAGCTCCGCCCGGGTCTTGAACGTCAAGGGGTCCGAGCCGCCGGTCGGTTCGCTCATCGAAAAGGCCGAGCGGATCTCGCCGTTGAGCAAGGGTTTGAGCCACTTTTCCTTCTGTTCCGGGGTGCCGTAGTGGGCGATGATCTCGGCGTTGCCGGTATCGGGCGCCTGGCAGCCGAAGATGGTGGGGGCCAAGCCGTTGCGCCCCAGCTTCTCGTTGATCAGGGCCAGCTTCAATTGGCCAAAACCCTGTCCGCCGAGTTCGGGGCCGAGGTGACAGGCCCACAGGCCCTGGTCCTTGACCTTCCGCTGCAGGGGCTTGATGAATTTTTCGCGGCCGGCCGAACTCCAGATCGCCATGCCCAGATGCGAGATGGGCTCGACCTCCTCGGTCATGAAGTCCTCGATCCAATCGAGTTTCTTCTGAAATTGCGGGTCGGTTTCGAAATCCCACGCCATGCCGCCTCTCCATCAGCGCCCTAATTTCACTCTTCACCATTGCCGCGTCGGATCGGCCCGCGCAACCGCCGCCGGGCGCGCGCCGAACCGATCGGGCGTGGACGATCGGTGAGGGCCCTGTAAAAGCGCGCCATGGAGCGCGTCGACGATCCCCTGACCCCGGCCGCCGCGGCCCGCGCGCGGGCCTGGTTCGACGAACTTCGGGACCGCTTCGTCGTCGCCTTCGAAGCCCTGGAGGATGAGGCGCCCGACGACCTCTACGACGGCGCCCCTGGCCGGTTCGAACTCGCGCCTTGGACACGCCCGGAAGGCGGCGGCGGGACGATGGGCCTCTTGCGCGGCCGCTTTTTCGAAAAATGCGGCCTGCATGTGTCACAGATCCATGGTGTCTTCACCCCGGAGATGGCCGCCGCCATGCCGGGCGCGAACGAGGATCCGCGCTTCGTCGCCACCGGCGTCAGCCTGATCGCCCATATGCGAAACCCGCGGGCGCCGGCGGTGCACATGAACACCCGCTACTTGGCCACCACCACCGGCTGGTTCGGCGGCGGCGCGGATCTGACGCCTTTGCTCGACGAACAGAGGCGCGAGGACGCGCCCGACGCGGTGCTCTTCCACGCCGCGCTCAAGGGCGCCTGCGACGCCCATGACGGCGCCTGGTACGCGGACTTCAAGGCGCAGTGCGACCGTTATTTCTTCCTGCCTCACCGCGACGAACCCCGCGGCGTCGGCGGCATCTTCTTCGATCGCCATGATTCCGGCGATTTCGAACGCGACTTCGCCTTCACCCGCGCCGTCGGCGAAGCGGTGCTGGATGTCTTCCCCAAGATAGCCCGTCACCGGATGAGCGAGCCGTGGACGGCGGCCGACCGGGAGGAACAGCTCATCCGGCGGGGCCGCTATGTCGAGTTCAACCTACTCTACGACCGGGGCACCCTGTTCGGCCTGAAGACCGGGGGGAACGTCCAGTCCATCCTCTCCTCCATGCCCCCGGTGGTGAAGTGGCCATGAAGCCGGCCCCTGGCGCTCAGGGGTCGAGAAAGTTTCCGATCCAATGGCCAAGCCTGGCGCGCTCATCGGGGCTGGCGTCGAGGGAGGCGATGGCGCGGTCGGCGTCGGCGGGCGCATAGCGGGTTCCGCGGCGCGCTTCGATCAGGGCCTTGGCGTAGCCGGGTTCGAACTCCGGGTGGAGCTGCAGGGACATCGCGTCTCCGCCCTCGTAGGCGAGCATGCCGAAAGGCGTGAAATCGCTGCCGGCCAAAACCGCGGCGCCGGGCGGCGGCTCGACCACCTGATCCTGGTGCGAGGCGGGCGCGGCGAGGGTCGCGGCGCCATCCATCCAGGGCAATCGGTCGCGAACCTCATACCGGTGCAGGCCGATGCCCCAGCCCTTGGGTGACTTGATCACTCGGCCGCCGAAGGCCTGGGCCATCAGCTGGTGGCCAAAACAGATCCCCACCAGCAAGGCCCGGCCCCGGGCGGCGCGCAGGAATCCCTCTGTCCGGGCGATCCACGGATCGGGATCATAAACGCCCGCCGCCGAGCCGGTGATCAGATAGGCTTCGCAAACCTCCGGCTTGGCCGGCAGGTCGCCCGCGGCGACGTCGAACAGCGTCCACTCGTGGGCTTTGTCGCCGACGAGAGTCTGGAACATCGCTCCGTAGCGCCCATACCGCTCGCGCAGGTCGGCGGGGGGCGCCCCGGTTTCCAATACCCCAATCTTCAATAGACCATCCCCTGGACCACCGCCTTGAGCCGTTCGACGACGGAGAGCTTGTCGTCGATGAAGTCCTGGTCGATCCACCACGCTTCGATCTCGCGCAAGACCTTTCCGACCATCGGGCCGCGCGGCACGCCGGCGGCGACCACCTCATTGCCGGTCAACGGAAGGGTCGGCCGAGGCCAGGTAGCCGCCATGGGAAGGAGCGCGCGCCACTGGGTCGCCGCCGCCGGGCGGTCCCCCGCCGCCCAGGCCAGGGTCGCCCGGTCGCGGAACGCCTGGTCGCCCAGGCGGTATACGGTCCGTCGGGTTTCCCGCGGGCTCATCCACGAGACCAGGGGGGGCCGCGTCCCCAAGGCGGCCACGAGCCTGTCGCGCCGCGCGTTCGAAAGGCGCAGGCGATCGGCGGTCGCCCCCCCCGCCGCGGGATCGCCCGGCAGCAGGGACGCCAGGCGCAGCAGCGGATCCTCGGTGAACAGCATCTCGGTCTCGATGGCGACCAATCGCTCGAAGCGATCCAGCGCCCGGACGGCCGGCAGAACCAAGGCCAGGATGCCGCTCCCGGCCATCAGGGCGACCGCGCGGCGCGGATCCTCGGCGGCCAGAATCGCCATGAGCTCCTTGGCGACGCGCTCGGCGGAAAGGCCGGCGACCCGTTCGCGCGACGCCTCGCAGGCCGCCAAGCTGGCGTCGTCGGCCTCGCCGCGGCCGTACCAGGCGAAAAACCGGAAGAACCGCAGGATGCGCAGGGCGTCCTCGGCGATCCGCGTCGCCGCGTCGCCGACGAACACGATGGCGCCGGCCCTGAGGTCCCCCAAGCCGCCGCCGGTTGGATCGTAAAGACGACCACCGCGGTCGGCATACAGGGCGTTTAGGCGAAAATCGCGACGCGCGGCGTCCTCGCCCCAATCATCGGTGAAGGTAACCACGGCGCGGCGGCCGTCAGTCTCAACGTCCCGGCGCAGGGTGGTGATCTCGAACGGGCGGCCGTCCGCGACGGCGGTGATCGTGCCATGCGCGGCCCCGGTGGGGACCGCCTTGAGGTTCGCCGCCCGCAGGGCCGCCGTGACCTCGCCGGGCGTCAGGCGGGTGGCGATGTCGATGTCCTTGACCGGCCTCGCCATCAGCGCGTTGCGCACGCATCCGCCGACGAAGCGCGCGCAGTCCTCTCCACCAGCCCGCGCCAGGGCATCCATGACCGCCGCGGTGGCGGGAAGCGTCATCCACGGCTGGGCCGGCAGGACGTCGGTCATGGTCGCCGCGTTTCTGGATCGGGCTTGGCGGGAGAGGGGACGCCGCGCGCTATGAAGCGGCCAGGGGTCACGGCGCCGTCGGCCCTCGCCTCGGCCGGAACATAGGTTCCGGTGTCGGGGCCGCGATGCAGGACGACGCCGCCGATCAGGGTAAGCCCGGCCAGCAGGGCGCCGGCCGCGACCAGCCACGGCCAAGGCGTCGATCCCATCTCGCGCCCTGACCGCCGGGCCCAGTCGCGCCAGACGAAATAGACCGCGAACGGCAGGGCGAAGATCGCCAGGCGGATCAGGAAGACCTTAAGCAACCGCCGCTCCATAGAGACGATCGTAAAGCGCGCGGAGCATGCCCGCCGTGGCCCCCCAGATGAGGCGATCCTCCCAGGTCATGGCGTAGAACCGCCGCCTGACCCCGGCGGCCGTCCTGTGTTCGCGTTCCTCATGATTGGCCGGGTCCATCAAAAAGCCGAAGGGGGTTTCGAATACGTCGGCGACCTCGTTGGGATTGGGCGCGGGCTCGAAGCCGGCGGCGACGAACCCGACCACGGGCGTCACATGAAAGCCGGCGCCGGTGCGGTAGGCGGTGGAGAGGCCGGCCAGGCTGACCAGGCCCGGCTCCAGGCCGATCTCCTCGCGCGCCTCACGGAGGGCGGCATTCCAGGGCGTTTCGCCGTCGTCGCACCGCCCGCCGGGAAAGGCGATCTGCCCGGCGTGGCGCCGCAGGGTGTCTGCGCGCCGGGTGAGGATCACCCAGAGGCCTCCTTCGCGTTCGACCAGTCCGACCAGCACGGCGGCTGGAACGAGGGCCGACGCCTCCTTAGGCGCCTGCGCTGGATCGAGATCGAAGTCGGAGCGGTACAGGCCATCGGCCGCCTCGTTGGTTTCGAGGGGATCCAGATGACGTCCGATCCAGCCGCGAACGTCGGCCGCCGAGGCGCGCGGGTTCAAGACCGATGCACTCCGGGCGGTCCAATCGCGAACCAGGCTCCACCCGACATCACGCCCAGCGTCGGCCCCTCCGGCATGTCGCGCTCCCGCGCGATATCCACCAGTTCGTAGAATACCGACCTCGAAATGAGCGCATCCAGGCCTCCCCGAACATGCAGATAGGGTCGAGGCGCGCCATCCGGCGCTCCCACCTCCACACGAATGGCGTTTTGCAGCCCGGCCTCGACGACGTCGCCGACATTGGTGACGAACCTCAAAGCGTCCCCCCTCCGGTCCATGCGCACCGCGACAAAGGGCGCATCCTCGACCGTGATCTTCATTTTCTCCACCGGGGTGACCAGCACGAACCCGTCCGGATCCTTGCGCAGCACGGTCGAGAACAATCGCACCAGGGCGTCGCGCCCGATCGGCGTGCCCTCGTGACGCCACTCGCCATTGCGCTTGATGACGATATCGATCTCGCCGCAATGGGCTGGGTTCCACAAATGCACCGGCGGCGGGCCCCGTCCCGTCGCCTGGCCCTTCGCCGCCGCGGCCACCCCTTGCAGTCCGCCGGTCTCCACAAGCTCGCCCATGGCGCTAGACGTAGGGCAGGGGACGGGCGGTCTCAAGCGCCAGCATCCTGGACGGGGCTCACCGGACGCGGTGCTCGTCCCCGCTCATCGTGGTGGTCCACGTCTTGCCGTCGGTGGAACTTTGAACCTCGAAGTGGATGAAATCCGTCCCCGAAAAGGTGTTGACGGTGCGCTCGCGGCGCGCCTTCGCGCGGGGCTTGGCCGCGCCGGAGTAGACCCAATGGTCGCCGTCGATGGTCAGCACGCGCCAGGCGCCCGGCTTGTCGCCAGCGGCCGTGAGCGCCTGGGTGAGATAGACCCGGCCCTCCGCGCCGCGGTCCCGCGGCAGGAACACCACCAGCGCCGCCGGCTTGCCGTTGACCTCCTGTTCGCAGGCGAAGAAGAGGCCGGTGCGCGCGCAATGATTCTCGATCGCCGTGGTCTTGCCGTTGCTGGTCGTGGCGTTCCAGGTTCCGTCGTAGAGCTTCAACGGAGCGTAGGGGTCGTCCTCGGCGGCTAGCGCCGTCGTCGCGGAGACGGCGAGGACTGCGACCAGCGCGGGGAGGTTCGAGCCCCGCCACCCTCGAAAACGCCAGGGCGCCTCACACGAGGTATATCCCATTGACATATCCCCTCTGCCTCCTAGAATGAATGCATGACTTACGGAGACCTACCATGAATCGGACCTCCCTATTCCGCACCAATCGGTCCCAGGCCGTTCGCCTGCCCAAGGAGGTGGCTTTCCCCGAGAGCGTGAGCGAGGTGGTGATCGTGCGCGAGGGCGCAGGGCGGTTCATCGTGCCGGCGGGGGCGCTGTGGGATGATTTCTTCGACTCTCCGGGCGTCGAAATCGCCGGACTAGTACCCGCTTTCGCTAAGGGGTGATTCGTGATTCACCCTTGGGA
>JACDGF010000322.1 GCA_013815405.1 Caulobacteraceae bacterium
CCGCCGCGGATCCTGCCAGGCGGTGATGGCATGCAGATCCACCACGCAGAAGAGGCACTCCATCTGGCGCTGCAGGGCGACGAACTTCACCAGGGCGCCCAGGTAGTTGCCGAGGTGGAGCGCGCCCGAGGGCTGTACGCCGGAGAGTACGCGCATGGGGCCGGCGTAGAGCGTGGGATTCTGGTCGGTCATGGCGTGTTTCTAGCCCATCGCACGACTCACCGCGCCGAACTCGCGCGCGCCTTGGGGAGGCGGCGGTCGGCGGCCGACGCTTCTGGGGCGTCCAGCACTTCAGCGAGGCGCGCGCGCACCGCGGCGCCTCGCACCGCGTCGGTCAGTTTGCCGCCATCGGCGGCGACCACATAGAAGACGTCCACCGCCCGCTCGCCATAGCTTTCGATGTGGGCCGACTGGATGGAAAGTTCCGACTCCGACAAGGCGCGGGCCAAGGCTTCCAACAGGCCGGGCCGGTCGCGGCCGGAAGCCTCGATGACCGTGGCTCCACGCGAGGCGCCGTTGTCGATGGCCACCGACGGCGCGAGGGTAAAGGGGAAGGCGCGACTGAAATCGACCGCGCCCCGGGCCTCGTGGACCAGGGGCTCGCCGCGGCCCACGCCCTCCAGCGCCTGGACAAGGCGCGAAAGCCGGCGGGGATTGTCGCAGCCGAAGGGTCCCCCGGCAACGTCCTGGACGTGGAAGATATCCAGGGCCTCGCCGCCCGCCGAGGTGAAGATCCGCGCGCCCAGCACATTGCCCCCGTGGCTGGAGATGGCCAGGGCGAGGTCGGCGAAAAGGCCGCGCCGATCCCGCGCGCTGACGACGATCTCCGCCGCATGGCGGTCGGCGCGGATCCTGGCTTGGGCCGCCGCCCCGCCGGCGGCGCGCGCGCGCCGCGAAAGGGCCAGGTGCACCCGTTGCTCGTCGATCGAAAAGGCCGCGAAATAAGCGCCCTCCATGGCGCTGGCCCAATCGCGGGCGTCGGGATCACCGATGACGAGGGCCAGTGGGGCGTCGTGGGCGACGGCTTCGCCTCGACCATGCGCCGCACTCGCTTCATCCAGGATTTGGCCGTCCCGCAAGAGCGTGTCGGCGGCGCCATAGAGTTCGCGCAGGAGCTGGCCTTTCCAGCCGTTCCACACGTCTGGGCCCACGGCGCGGATGTCCGCGACGGTCAGCACCAGGAGCAGGCGCAGGCGTTCGGGGGTTTGCACGACCCGGATGAAGGACGCCACGGTAGCCGGATCGGCGATATCGCGCTTTTGGGCGTAGTCGCTCATCATCAAGTGGTGCTCGACCAGCCAAGCGATGAGTTCGATCTGGCTTGGGCTCAGGCCCAGGCGCTCGCAGGCCGCTCGCGCCGCGCGCGCGCCCGCCTTCTCCTGGCCGCCGACGCCGCCTTTTCCGGTGTCGTGCAACAGCATGGCCAGGAACAGGGCCTCGCGGTCCTCGATCAGAGGCATAGTGGACGTGGCCAGGGGGTGGTCGCCGGCCAGCCGCCCGGCGGCGATGTCGGAGATGATCCCGACCGCGCGCAGACTGTGCTCATCGACCGTGTAGGAATGGTACATGTTGAACTGCATCCGGGCGACGATATGGCCGAATTCCGGAATGAAACGGCCCAGAACCCGGGCTTCGTTCATCAATTCCAACGTCCGGCGCGGTGACCGGCCGCGCGCCAGGATGTCGAGGAAGACCCGGGACGCCGCCGGGTCGCTCCGGACCTTGGAGGTGATCAGGGCGAGGTGGCGCGTCACGGCGGTGAAGGCGTCGGGGTGCAGGTCCAGGTCGCGGGCGTCGGCGATCCTGAACAGGCGAAGAAGATTGACCGGATCGCGATCGAAGGTTTCCGGCCCGGCCACGGTCAGGCGCCCGCCCTCCAGCTGAAACCCGGCCTCGGCCAGCGGCTTGCGCGCGAACCGCCCCGGCAGGAGGCGCGAAAGGCCGCGCGGCGCGGCCTTCATCCGCTCGGCCTCGAGTTTGGCGGCGAAAGCGCGGGTCAGGGCCCCTACCTGCTTGGCGACGAGGAAGTAGCGGCGCATGAAGCGCTCGACCGCGGGGGTATTGTCGCCGTCCCCGCGGGGCCGGTCATGATAACCCATCCGCCGCGCCACTTCGGGCTGCACGTCGAAGGTGAGCCGTTCCTCGGGCCGGCCGGCGGCGAAGTGAAGATGGGCGCGCACGGCCTCCAGGAAATCGAAGGCGCCCATGAAGGCGCGCACTTCGCGCGGTTCGAACATGTCCAGCCGCATGGCCGCGTCGACGCCCTCGGCGGGATGCAGATATTGGGCGATCCAGAAGAGGGTGTGCAGGTCGCGCAGGCCCCCTTTTCCTTCCTTTACGTTGGGCTCGACCAGGAAGCGGCTCATCCCCGCCCGGGCGTGGCGCTCGTCGCGTTCCCTGAGCTTGGCGGCTACGAACTGCGCGCCCGTTCCCTTGACCACGTCCTCGCGGAAGCGCCGCCGCAATGTCTGGGCCAGAATCGCGTCGCCCGTGAGCCGACGGGCCTCGAGAAGGGAGGTCCGAATGGTCATGTCCTGACGGGAGAGCTTGACGCATTCAGCGATGTTGCGCGACGCGTGGCCGACCTTGAAGC
This sequence comes from Caulobacteraceae bacterium, assembly GCA_013815405.1. Lineage (GTDB taxonomy): Bacteria > Pseudomonadota > Alphaproteobacteria > Caulobacterales > Caulobacteraceae > Acaudatibacter. The sequence goes on from JACDGF010000322.1 coordinate 2,594, forward strand.
CCAGGTCCCACAGGGCATAGAGCATGAACTCGATCACGCTCTCGGTGTGGGCAGTCTCCTTGTAGGGGCGCACGAACAGCAGGTCGATGTCCGAAAAGGGGGCCAGGGCGCCGCGGCCATACCCGCCCACGGCCATCAGGGCGAGCCGCTCGCCCTCGGTCGGATTGCGGGCGCGAAAGACGTGGACGGTGGTGAAATCATAGAGCGCGGCGATCACCTCGTCGGTCACCCCGCAGATCAACCGCGCCGTCTCCACCCCGCCGGCGCCGTCCTCCAGCCGTTCCTTGGCGATCATCCGGCCGCGGAAGAGAGCGCCCTTGAGAATCTCGAGGGCGCGCCGGCGTTGCTCGGGCTCGTCGCCGATGGCGTCCAAGGCGGCGGTGGAGAGTAGGGCGCGCAGTCGATGCCCATCGACGACATGCTCCAGGCGGGTGGGGCGCAGGCGGTGGGGCATGGGGTGCTTATAGCGGGGGTCGCGCGCCGCGGTCGATGGCGCGCCCAATCAGGCTCTAGCCGCCGCGGCGGATGGCGGGCCAAATCCATTGCGCCATGCAAGACCCTGAGGATCAGCAGCCGGTCCGCGGCCGGCTGCATAGGCGATCAGGTGGCGAGGGTTTCCAACTCTGCCGCCGCGGCGGTGAGCGCGCGCCCGGCTACGACGAAGATGGTAGGTGCGTATGCCGGCGCCGAACTCGGTCCATTCGCGGCTTCCTGGGCGAAGAGGGTCAAGGCAACGATAGGCGCCCTGTCAATGATTGACAAGCGCCCACCTGCTAGGTGTTAGCCCCAAGTAGGAATGTCCCCTTTGTCCAAAGTTAGAATGTCCCCTTTCCCGGCGCGGCGGGATGAGGGGATGCATGGTCGAGGCAGGGCTGTTTATGAGCGATGGGGAGCGGGAGCGGG
>JACDGF010000323.1 GCA_013815405.1 Caulobacteraceae bacterium
CCCATGTCGAGGCCGCCGCCAGCGCGCCCGCCGCCGCGCCGACTCGGCCTCGTCTGACGCGCGCCCAGGCGCTCGCGGCGAGCCCCCGGGTGGCGATCGACACGCCCTCCCTCGCCGGCTCCATCGCCTTGAAGGGCGCGCGGATCGATGATTTGTTCCTCAAGAACTATCACCAGGAGGTCGCCAAGACCTCGCCGCTGGTCGAGCTTCTTCGCCCGCAGGGGATGGCTGACGCCTATTTCGCCGAGCTGGGCTGGGTGGGGGCCAACCTGCCGGACCTCCCGACCGATCGGACGCTCTGGACCCTCGCCTCTGGAGACACGCTGTCGCCCAACCACCCGATCGTGCTCACCTATGCCGCGCCCACGGGCCTCGCCTTCAGCCGCCGGATCGAGGTGGACGCCCGGTCGATGTTCACGATCACCGACACCGTGGCCAATCAGGGCGCGGCGCCCTCGACCCTCACCCCTTACGTCTCGGTCAAGCGCATCGGCCTGCCAGCCGACCTTGGCAAAAATAATATCGTTCACGAAGGAGCGATCGGCGTGCTCGGCGTCGACAAGTTCAGCCTCAAGCTGGCGGGGTACAAGAGCTGGAAGAAGAAGGGCGAGATCGACTGGCCGTCCACCGGCGGCTGGCTGGGCATCACCGACAAATATTGGATGACCGCCTTCATCCCCGGGCAGTCCGAACGCCTCGACGCCAGGATCAGGGCCGGGGCCGACCCCGCCACCGGCGCCGAGATCTATGAGGCGGCCTATCTCGCCGGGGCGCGGGCCGTCGCGCCGGGCCAGAAGGTCAGCGAAGTCAGCCACCTCTTCGCCGGGGCCAAGACCGTGCCGGTGCTCAACGCCTACAAGAAGAGCCTGGGCGTGCCGCGGTTCGAGGACGCCGTCGACTGGGGGATCCTGTTCATCCTCACCAAGCCGATCTTCACCCTGCTGGAGTTTTTCTACCAGCATGTCGGCAATTTCGGCGTGGCCATCCTGATGCTCACCGTGGTCATCCGGCTGATCACCTTTCCCTTGGCCAACAAGGGTTTCGAGATGGGCGTGAAGATGAAGAAGCTGCAGCCGCAACTCAAGGAATTGCAGGCGAAATTCAAGGACGACCCGGCGGCCCAGCAAAAGGAGATGATGGCCCTCTACGCCAAGGAGAAGGTCAATCCGGTGACCGGCTGCCTGCCGATCCTGTTCCAGATTCCCGTCTTCTATTCGCTGACCAAGATCTTCACCGTCACCATCGAGATGCGCCACGCTCCCTTCTTCGGCTGGATCCACGACCTGTCGGCGCGGGATCCCACCACGATCATGAACCTGTTCGGGCTCATCCCTTGGGACCCGGGCATGACGCCGCTGATCGGCGGCATATTGGGCGGCATGCTGCACGTGGGCGTCTGGCCCCTGGCCTATGGTTTCACCATGTGGCTCAGCCAATCGATGACCCCGACCACCGGCATCGATCCGACGCAGCAGATGCTGTTCAAGCTGATGCCGATCCTGTTCACCTTCATCCTGGCGCAATATTCCGTGGGCTTGCTGATCTATTGGACCTGGTCCAGCCTGATCACCATCGTGCAGCAGTATGTCATGATGCGCCGGTTCAAGGTCGAAAACCCGATCGACGACTTCCTCGGCCGCTTCGGGGCCAAGCCCGAGGCGTCCGGTTGACTCTTCAGGCGGCCGCCTTCGACGCCGGCCGGATCGAAGCGGCGCGGGTGCTGTTCGCCAGGGACGCGCAATTCGTGATGGGCGCGGCGGCCATCGACGGCTTGCCTCCACCCGACCTCCCGGAAGTCGCCTTCGCCGGCAGGTCCAACGTCGGCAAGTCGTCCCTGATCAATGGGCTGGTCGGCCGCCATCGCCTCGCCCGCGCCTCGAACGAGCCCGGACGCACCCGCGAGGTCAATTTCTTTCTCCTGGACGAGCGGCTGCGCCTGGTCGATCTGCCGGGCTATGGCTTCGCCAAGGTCTCCCGGTCGGCGGCGCGCCAGTTCCAGGATCTGGGGCGCGCCTATCTGCGCGGACGGCCCAATCTGAAGCGGGTCTATCTGCTGATCGACGCCCGCCATGGGATCAAGCCGGCGGACGGCGACGCCATGGACGCCCTGGACCGGGCCGCCGTCTCCTACCAGATCGTCCTCACCAAGGCCGACAAGCTGAAGAGCGCGGAGAGCGTGGCCATGACCGAAAAAACCCTGGCCGGGGTTTCCAGGCGTCCGGCGGCGTTTCCGCGGGTCATCGCCACCTCGGCGGAGACCGGGGCGGGCCTGGGAGAGCTGCGCGCCGAGATCGCCGAGGCGGCCCTGGGATGACCAGACGCGCGGGCGCCGATCTTCGCCACATCGACACCTGGCTGTTCGATCTGGACAACACGCTCTATCCGCTCGAATCGGGCCTGGCCGCCCGGATGGAGCCGAGAATCACCGACTATGTGGTCAAGGTCACCGGCCTCGAGCGCGGGGAGGCCTACGCCCTCCAGAAGCGCTATCTCGCCGCCCACGGCCTGACCCTGGCCGGCCTGATGCTCGAACACGGCGTCGATCCGGATGACTTCCACGCCCAGTTCCACGATGTATCCCTGGACTGCCTGGCGAGGGACGAGACGCTTCGCGCGGCCCTGGCGCGCCTGCCGGGGCGCCGGCTGATCTTCACCAACGCCGACGCGGTCCACGCCGCGCGGGTGGTGGAACGGCTGGGGCTCGGAGGCCTGTTCGAAGACGTCTTCCACATCGGCTCGACCGCCTTCGCGCCCAAGCCGTCGCCGCGGGCCTTCGAACGGATCGTCGCCGCCCACGCCATTCGGCCGGCGACCACCGCCTTTTTCGAGGACGCCGAACGCAACCTCGCGCCGGCGGCGGAGCTCGGCATGACCACGGTGCTGGTCGGCGCCCACGCCGACGACTCCACCGCCCCCTTCGTCCAGTATCGGACGCCGCGCCTCGAACCCTTCCTGGCCGCCGCCCGGATCGACCGGAGGCGCTGAGATGGTAAGCGTGGCGACGAGCGATATCCAGGCGCAGATCGAAGCGGGCTGGGCGGAGCGCGAGGCCCTGTCGGCCGACACCCGCGGACCGGTGCGCACCGCCGTGGAGGAGGCGATCCGCCTGCTCGACTCAGGCCAGGCCCGGGTCGCCGAAAAAGTCGACGGCGAATGGCGGGTGCGCCAATGGCTCAAGCAGGCCATCCTGCTTTCCTTCCGGCTCAATCCCAACGCGGTCATGCGCGCCGGCGCCCTGGGCGGGCAGCTGGGGCCCTGGTGGGACAAGATCCCCGGCAAGTTCGACGGCTGGGACGAACCCCAGTTCGAGGCCGCCGGCTTTCGCGCCGTGCCCGGCGCGATCGTGCGCCGGGGCGCCTTCATCGGCCGCGACGCGGTGCTGATGCCCTGCTTCGTGAACGTGGGCGCCTACGTGGGCCCCGCGACCATGGTCGACACCTGGGCCACGGTCGGCTCCTGCGCCCAGATCGGGGCGGGCGT
>JACDGF010000324.1 GCA_013815405.1 Caulobacteraceae bacterium
GCGGCGGCGCGGTCGGCCTCGATCTGCAGGGCATTCTGGGAAGCTTGCATCGCGGCCTGGCCATTGCTCTGGGCCAGGGCCGCGCTGTTGGCTTGGGCCGCCGCGGCGGCGTTTTGCGCTTCCTGAGCGCTGAGCACACCCTCGGCGGCGCCCTGGGCGCGCGCCTGATCGCTCGCGGCGACGGCGGCCTGGACGTCCGCGGGGGTCGTCGTCGCCGGGCGGGTCAGCAGATAGACCAGGGCGATGACGGCCACGAGCGTCGCCAATCCGGCTATCCACCAGCCGATCGGGCTGGAACGCGCCTCGGTGCGGCGCACCTCGCTGATGGGCGCCCCCGCGCTATCGTACGTCGTGCGGACCTCGGTCACCCCGGGGGCGAGAGGGTCGATGTCACTCATGGCCCGACTCCGTGCGATTGCTGGCGGCAGAACGACTCCACGGCGCCGAGGTTCCGGATGGGCCGTGGTCGGAGGCCTCCGCAACGGCGCGTCGCCTTGCTAAAACAACCGTTGGACGAGCACGCCCAGCACGCGGCCGGGCAGGAAGGTGAACAGCCCGGCGATCACCAGGCCCCCGACGATCAATCCGAGCACGGCGCGTTGATGCTTCGCCACCTGGCCGGTCCTCGCCCGATGAATGATCACCGGAACCAGGACCAAGGTCAGGACCGAGAAAAGGTGGATCGAGCTGAGGCCGCCGGAATTGAGGCCGTGGATGGCGAAGCTGACCAGGGCGGTGAAGATCATCAAGCCGCACCAGACATAGCCGACGGCGCGATGACGCATCGTGCCCTTGGGCAAGAGCAGTTGGGAGACGCCCAGGGGCATCGCCAAGATCGACGGGTGGTCGGGATATCCCACCGGAAGCAAAGGCATAAGCCTTTGCCTGAAAATTGAAGTCATGAAGTTGCGTGAACGGGCTCAACCAGACCATCGAACGCTATAGACGCCGATTGATCGAGGGATGTGAGGAAAAATCTTCTACCTATTTGTTTCAACTCTGAATACTGGGACACTCCTAGAGCCAGCCTCGCCCGACGGACCTGAAGCGCCAGACCGTGCGGCGCGATCTCGGCGCTTGACCCTTACGTTCCGTGAGGCCTTAGCGTCGCCCCATGGCCCAGCCTGTCGCCCTCGCGCGCACCGAAGACCATCTGATCCATTCTGCCCATGTCGGCGCCGACTTCCATCTCTGGATCGCCCACCCGATCCCGGGATGGTCCGGCCCATCGCCCCAGCCGACGCGGGTCCTCTATCTGGTCGACGCCGACATGTGCTTCGGCGCGGCCGTTGATATGACGCGGTTGATGCACCAGCTCTACGGCGAACTGCCGCCGATCATGGTGGTCGGCATAGCCTATTGCGGCGACGATCCGGCGGTTCACTCGCAGCTGCGCAACCGCGATCTCACCCCGACCTCGACCGCCGAGTACGAGGCGACGATGGAGCAGATGGGCGCCCCGCCCATCCTGCCCGCGGGCCGCAGGCTGGGCCGGGCCGCCGACTTCCTCGCCTTCCTGCGCGACGAGGCCCGTCCCTATGTAGAAAAAACCTTCGGCGTCGGCGGCGTGGATTCGATCCTGTTTGGCTCGTCGCTCGGCGGCCTCTTCGCGGTCTGGACCGTCCTGACCGCGCCGGACAGCTTCGCCAACTACATCGCCGCGAGCCCGGCCCTTTGGTGGGACGAGGAGATAGCCTTCGGCCTGGAGCGCGCCATGACCCGCGCGGACACCCCTGCCGGCCTCTTCCTCGCCGCCGGCGACCAGGAGGAGAACCCGAACATTCCGATGCTCGCCCGCTTCAAGCTGGTGTCGAACACCACACGAATGCACCACGCCCTGGCCGCGCGCCATCATCCGTCCCTGCGGCTCTGGTCGGAGATCATCGCCGGCGAGACCCACACCAGCGTCATTCCAGCGGCGCTGACCCGTGGGCTGCGTCGCCTGACCCGATAGGCGCGCGGCGGCATGGTCAACATTCATCTTGCAACCGGCTCGACCCTCACGCCCCGTGAGACCTCATCATCCCATCTCGAACGAGGTCGGGGCATGGCGCGGTACACGGTCAAGGAGGTGGCGAGGCTGTCGGGCGTCTCCGTGCGCGCGCTGCATCTCCTTGGTGGTCTTCGCGCCCCTGGCGGCCTTCGTGCTGAAAATCCCTGGGCGGGGCGGCCCCGAACGAGTCTGCTTTTGGGAGATGCGCTCATAAATCGATGGCTCATCCTTCCGGCGCTGGCCGCCTTGTGCGCGCTTGCCGGCGCCTCGGCCGGCCCGGGCGGCGTGGTCACCCCCTGGGCGCCCGCGAATGTCTCTTCCGACCAGTTCGAATCCCATGGGGCGTTCGATCCGATGAATCGCGACTTCTATTTCGTTCGGTCGAAGCCCGATTTCACCGGCTGGCGGATCCTGGTGAGCCAGTGCGGCGCGACCGGCTACGCGCCGCCGCGACCCGCCGCCTTCGCGGGCGACGGGGTCGAGGCCGACCCCGTCTTCGACCGCGCGGGCGGTCGCCTCTATTTCATCTCGACCCGTTCGACCGACGGCGTGCGAAAGAAGGATCTGGACATCTGGTATGTCGAGCGCGATCGCCGCGGGTCGTGGGGAACGCCGATCCGGATGCCGGCGCCGGTCAATTCGCCCGGTGAGGAGTGGTTCCCCCGTCCCGGGCCCGACGGATGGCTCTACTTCGGATCGGACCGGCCGGGAGGCCTGGGCAAAACCGATATCTGGCGAGCGCGCCGGGAAGGCGGCGGGCGCTGGACGATCGACAACGCCGGCCCCGGGATCAACACCGCGGGGGACGAGTACGAGTCTCTCCCAAGCCGCGACGGCAAGTCGATGATCGTGATGGCGAGCGATGGCCTGTACGAGAGCCGGCGCCAGGGCGACCGCTGGGGGCCGAAGGCGAAACTCGGCCCGCCGGTCACGGTCAGCGGGACGGAGATCGGCGCGGCGGCCTCGCCCTCGGGCTGCAGCGTGCTCTTTTCGCGCGCCACCGGCACGCCGAGGAGCGGCGAATTCTTCCTTTGGCGACGCGGGCGGACCGAGGCGTGGCCGCCGGCCTGCCCGGCCGGGCGCCGACCGCCCTGAGGATGCGAAGGGCGCGCGCTTGCCAGCCATCCCATGCCATCACGACAAAATGCGTTGGCGGCGCGGCGAGGGGCGTGGCAAACGGGCCGGGCGACAAACAAGGGCGGCGAGCGGGACGACGATCCCTTCAAACGCCTCGTCAAACAACGAGGGAGAACGAACATGCATCTTGGTGTATCGGCGGCGCTGTTGTCCGTCGCAATGGTCCTGGGGGGCGCGTCGACCGCGTCCGCCCGGGTGGAGCGGTCCGGAAACACCTTTCACGTCTCGGTCTGCCCCCAGACCGCGCCTGGAAAGGCGCGGTGTCACGCCCATGTGGTGACCAACAGCGCCGGCCAGGCCATCGTCCGCGGCGTCGTTTCGCCCAACCTGCCCTCGGGGTATGGC
>JACDGF010000325.1 GCA_013815405.1 Caulobacteraceae bacterium
GCCCTGGGCGCCCTGACCGAGGTGGAGATGGCGCCGCTCGCCGGCCGCGGAGTGCGCGACATGTCGGGCGGAGAGCGGGCCAGGGTGCTGTTCGCGCGGCTGCTCGCCACCGGCGCGCCCCTCCTCCTTGCCGACGAACCCGCCGCCGGGCTCGACCCGGAGGCCCAGTTCCTGGTCATGCACCTCCTGCGCCGGCGGCTCGACTCTGGGGTGGCCGTGCTCGCGACCTTCCATGACCTTACCCTCGCCGCCCGCGCGTGCGACCGGATCGGGGTCATGTCGGGGGGCAGGCTCCTGACCCTCGCGCCCCCCAGCGAGGCGCTTACCGCTTCCGTGCTGGCCGAGGCCTTCGGGCTGGAGGGCGGCCTCATCGCGACGCCGGCGGGGCCGGTGGTCGCCGTCAGGCGACCCTAGCTCAGGGCGCCCTGGATCGCCTTGGCCGTGTCCAGGTGCCGCTGGACCGTCGGCCCGGTCTTGGCGGCGAAGTCCTTGATCGCGGCGACGTCGCCGTCCTTGGCGTAGCGGGCCATCAGGTCGAGGGCCTGCTGGTGGCCGTCGACCTGGGCGTCCATGTATTTCTTGTCGAAGTCCTTGGCGTCGGCCTTTTTCAGCTCGTCGAGCGCCGATTGCTTGTCGTCGGGCAGCGCCGCCGGCGGGGTCAGGGCCTGGCCGGACGTCTTGATCGCCGCCTTCAGCTCGGCCGTGGTCTTGGTGTGGCCGGTGATCATCATCCGGGCGAAGTCCTTGACGTCCCTGTTGGTCGAACGGTCCAGGGCGATCTTGCTCGACTGGATCTCGAACATGTCGCCGACCGCCGCCTTCTGGACGAAATCGGGCGCCGCAGCTTCGTTGGCGGGGGTGGGGATAGTGGCGGCCGGGTTGGCGTCGGGGGTGGCGCTGGCCGGCGCCGCGGGTACCTGGGCGGTCGAATCGGCGTTGGGCGCCTTGTTGCACGCCGCCAGCAGCGCGAGGGCGCCGACGATGATCAGACTGCGGTTCATAGGATCGTCTCCGAAGGTTCGCCACGAGGCGGGGCGTTGGATATGCGCCGAAACTCGCCGCCGGCGGCTTGGTTCCTCGCCTTAAGGAACCACGCCGCGCGTCGATCCGTTGGCGCGATAACGGTTTTGGAGGAGAGCGTCATGCCCCGAGGCGACAAGTCGAAATACACCGACAAGCAGGAGCGCAAGGCCGATCATATCGCGGAGGGCTACGAAAAGAAGGGCGTCTCCGACAAGGAGGCCGAGCGGCGCGCCTGGGCCACCGTCAACAAGGACGACGGCGGCGGCAAGAAGAGCGGCGGCTCGGGCCGCGGCAAGGACACCGGCCGTCCCGCGGCCCACAAGGGCGGCAGGAAGGGCGGGGCGGCCTCGGCAGGCCGCTCGGCCGCCGATAGATCGGCCTCCGCGAAGAAGGGGGCGGAGACGCGCAAGCGCAACGCCGCCAAATGAGCGGCGACGAGCGCGGCGCCATGCAGGCCGGCGCTCGCGAATATCCGGCGCCACCTTTTCCCAAACAACATCAGGCCCAGCCGGGCGAAGAAGCCAGGCTCGACCCGCCGCCGATGTAGGACGCCCCGTTCTACGAGGGCTCGGGCAAGCTCGAGGGCAAGGCGGCGCTGATCACCGGCGGGGATTCGAGGATCGGCCGCGCCGTGGCGGTGCTCTTCGCGCGCGAGGGCCCGAACATCGCCACGCCTTCACCCGCTCGCTCGCCAACTGGCTGATCGACAAGGGCGTGCGGGTGAACGCCGTGGCCCCCGGCCCGGTATGGACGCCGCTCAATCCGGCCGACAAGGAGGCCGAGGACGTCGCCCAGTTCGGTGGAATGACCGAGATGCGGCGCCCCGCCCAGCCCAGGGAGATCGCGCCCGCCTATGTGTTCCTCGCCTCGCCGCAATGCTCCAGCTACATCACCGGCGAGATCCTGCTGATCACCGGCGGCTACGGCGGCGGTTGACCGGGGAATCGCCGGCTCAGGAATGCCGATCCCGCCAAGCCGAATCGCAGCGGGCGTTCGGCACCTTTGGATAGTCCGATGCGAACCCCCCGCACCCCCGGTCGCGGTTCGGTAGGCGGGGACATCCAGAACGGCGCCACTTCGACCGGAGCGTGGTCGTGCTCCGGGCCGATTCCCAGCGCTTGGCAAAGCCGGCCCGGCCCCGCGCAGAGGCGGGCGAGATCCTCGGTCCCGCGCCGGCGGCGCATGACCTCGAGGCCCTCGCGCGGTTCGAGGGCGCGGATCAGGACCGCGCCGCCGGGACGAGGTCCACAGACGATGTTGAAGCACCAGTGCAAGCCATGGGAGCGATAGACATAGGCGCGCCCCGCGGGGCCGAACATCGCCGCGTTGCGCCGCGTGAGGCCGCTGAAGCTGTGGGAGGCGGGATCGTCCGCGTCATAGGCTTCGGTTTCCACGATGACCCCGCCGACCCCGTCGACCCGCAACGTCGCGCCGATCAGCGCCTGGGCGAAAGCTTCGGGGACCCGCTCGAAGGGGAGGCGCGGACCGGAGCGGGCGTTATGGGGATTTGGCAGGTCGGCGGCCCGAGGACGGATTTGCCGGCAAGAACACGGCGCGGGCGATTGCGTTCCGCCAACGCGCCCCTCGGCCCTGGACATTGGGGAACATCGGTGGCGCCATGGCGTTGACCGGCCACCCTCTCTCACGGAGCGAAGCATGTTGAAGGGTTTCGTCGCGCGCATCGGCGCGGGCCTGGGCGCGGCCCTGTTGATGGCCTGCGCCGCGATGATCAGCCTGGTGGCCGCGGCCTTCGCGCTTTACGCGGTCCTGCGGCTCGGCCTCTCGGCCGCGGGCGCCGCCGCCCTGACCGCGCTCGCCTTCGGCGTCCTCGCCGCCGTGCTCGGAATGCTTACGCCTCGCCTCCTGCGGGGCGAAGAGCGGGCCGCGAGACCCAAGCCAAGCCTCAAGGACACCGCGCGAACCGCGGCGCGGGTGGGCGCGGCGGGGGCCGGCATCCTCGCCCAGCTCATCTTGGACCAAATCCCCGAGCGAAATAAAAAATCGCCCAGGGCGAAACCGCTCCGGCGGTGAGTCGATCGTCATTGGAAGGAGACAGAGACCATGAACGAGAACAAGTTCGAGGGCGGCGCCAAGAAGGAGGCCGGCAAGCTGGAAAGCCTGGCTGGCGAGGCCCTCGGCGATCCCGGGCTCGAGGCTGAAGGGGACGGGCTGCGATTCGAGGGCGAGTTGCAGGACGCCGCCGGCTCGATTCAGCAAAGCGTCGGCGAGATGGCGGACCGGGTGAAGGAGGCCTTGGCCAAGACGCGGGACGCCTATCGCCGGATGTCCCAGGCCGCCCAGGACGCGGCCGACAAGGTCGATCCCTTCGTCAGGGAACAGCCCTTTACGGCCCTCTGCTTGGCCGCGGCGGCGGGGCTCCTAGTCGGCCTGCTGATGGCGGGCCGGGGATCCAAGATCGTCTACCTCAAGCCGATGCGCTGACG
>JACDGF010000326.1 GCA_013815405.1 Caulobacteraceae bacterium
CCTATCCCCTGGCCAGGAAGGCGTGATCCTTGAGGACGCCCAGGGGCGCGATGGCCAGCATCTCCTCGTGGGTCGCGGCCAGCACCACTGGCGGCGCGACGCCGGCGTCCAGGGCTTCCTTCCAGCGCGGCGCGCACAGGCACCACCGGTCGCCCGGGCGCAGGCCGGGAAAGTCGAATTCCGGGCGCGGCGTGGAGAGGTCGTTGCCGACGCTCATGGAGAACCTGAGGAACTCCGCCGTCATCACCGCGCAGACGGTGTGCATGCCGGTATCGTCCGACCCGGTCTCGCAGCAGCCGTTGCGGTAGAAGCCGGTGACCGGCGCCGCCGAGCAGGCGGCCAGCTCGCCCCCCAGGACATTGCGCGCGGCCTTGTCGTAGCGGATGGTCATGACGGGGCCTTATGACCTATGCGGGAGCCTCCGTCACGGAGTCGCGGTCATGAACCCGATCGATCGCCCGCGTCGCACCGCCCTCTACATGCCCGCTTCCAATCCCCGGGCGGTGGAAAAGGCGCGCGTCCTGGACTGCGACGTGGTCATCCTCGACCTGGAGGACGCGGTTCTGCCCGAAGTCAAGGCCGAGGCGCGGGCGGCCGCCGCCGCCGCGGTTCGCGCGGGCGGTTTTGGCCGGCGAGAGGTGGTGGTGCGGGTGAACGCCCTCGCGACGCCCTGGGGCGACGCCGATCTGGCTCAGATCGCCGCCGCCGGCCCCAACGCGGTGCTGGCCCCCAAGGTGCGCGACGGGGCCGACGTCCGCGCCTATGACGCCGCCCTGGCCGCCGCTCCGGCCGCAACCGCGCTGTGGGCCATGATCGAGACGCCCGAGGCCATCCTGCATCTCGCCGGCGTCGCCGCCGCCGCCCGGGACACGCGCCTGGCGGCCGTGGTGATGGGGATCAACGACCTGGCCCGGGAGATGGGCGCCCGCCAGACGCCGGGCCGCGAGGCCTTCCAGGCGGCGTTGTCGCTGACCGTCATGGCCGCGCGAACCGGCGGCCTCATCGCCCTGGACGGCGTCCACAACGAGATCGAGGATCTCGCCGCCCTGGAGGCGGTGTGCCGGCAAGGCGCCGCCTTCGGCTTCGACGGCAAGACCCTGATCCATCCCAGCCATCTCGACATCTGCAACCGGGCCTTCACCCCCGATCCGGACGAAATCGCTTGGGCACGGGCGGTCGTCGCCGCCTTCGCCGACCCGGCCAACGCCGGCAAGGGGGCCTTGCGGGTGGAAGGCCGGCTCGCCGAACGGCTGCACCGCGACCAGGCGATCCGGACGATCGCCATCGCCGACGCCGTCGCGGCGGCCAAGGGCGGCTGATTGTGGGGGAAAGTCACACCGAAAGGACAACGGTGAAACCATGTCCGGCGATCCAAGGCCCCATGCATTCAGGCCCGCCGTTCGCCAACGTGCGGGACTGCCTCGACGTCTCGCCCTGGGCGCACTACAGGTCGGCGCCTGTGAGTGAGGGCGTCGATGGCCCAGAGCGACGAACCCTTAAGGATCGATCTGCTCGGCGGATTGCAGATCCATCGAGGCGCCAGGAAGCTGGTTCCGCCTGCTTCGCGCAAGGCGCGGGCGTTGCTCGGGTTTCTCATTGTCACCGGCCAAGCGCATCGGCGCGAGCGCCTTTGTGACATCTTCTGGGACATGCCGGATGACCCGCGCGCTTCGTTGCGGTCGGCCTTGAGCCAGCTTCGGCCCCTGATCGATCACGGCCAAGTCAAACGCCTGCGGGCGGACCGCGAACGCGTGGGGTTTGCGCGGGCCGGCGCCGCGATCGACTATCTCGACCTGGCCTCGGCGTTCGACGGTCCGGGTCCCTTTGCCCCAGAGGGAGTCGCCGGCGCCCTGGAACTGCTCGGGCAGACGCTGCTCGCCGGCCTCGATCTGCCGGGCCTGCCCGAGTATCAGGCGTGGCTGAACGCGGCGCGGAGCGATGCGGAGGCGCTTCGCGAGCGGCTGAAAGCCTATTCGGAACCGCCCGCGCCCCGCGACCGGGAGACGCCGGCGACCCTCGGCGCGTCACGCCAGCGGATCGGCTACGGCGTCGCGCCCGACGGCGTCTGCATCGCCTACGCCAGCATCGGCGACGGCCCGGCGCTGATCAAGGCGGCCAATTGGCTCAATCACCTGGAACTCGATTGGGAAAGCCCGGTCTGGGCGCCGTTGCTGCGGGACCTCGCCCGCGACCGCCGCCTGATCCGATACGACGCGCGCGGCAACGGCCTCTCCGATTGGGACGTAGAGGACCTGAGTTTCGAGGCGTTCGTCGCCGACCTCGAATGCGTCGTCGACGCCTCGGGCTGCACCCGCTTTCCCTTACTCGGGCTTTCGCAGGGCGTCGCCGTCGCGATCGAATACGCCGCGCGCCATCCGGAAAAGGTCAGCCATCTGGTGCTCTGGGGCGGCTACGCCGCCGGCTGGCGCGTCGAAGGCGACGCCGATTTGCGGGCCGAGCGCGAGGCGCTGATGACCCTCTTCCGCCAGGGCTGGGAACGCGACGACGCGCGCTATCGGCAGGTATTCTCGCGCGCCTTCATGCCGCTGGCGACGGAGGCGGAACTGGACGCCTTCGACGATCTCCAGCGCGCCACGACGACACCCGAAAACGCCGCGCGCTCGCTCGAGATGTTCGCCGACATCGATGTCCGCCACCGGCTGGGGCGGATAGCGGCGCCGACCTTGGTCATGCATGGGCGCGGTGACAAGCGGGTTCCGTTCATCCAAGGCGCCCGCATCGCCGCGGGAATGCCGAACGCCGAATTCATCACCCTTTCGACCGACAACCACTTACTGATCGGGCGGGAGCCCGCGTACGGCGAATTCCTGGCGCACGTGCGGGAATTTCTGGCGAAGTAGCCTGCCCGGCAAGTTTACCTTGCAGGGCCCTTCGCGGCCATCGCTTCGATCTCGATCAGGAAGTTGGGGCCGGCCAGCGCCGCCACCTGCACGGTCGAGCGCGCTGCCAGATTGGGGTTTTCCGGCGTTCCGAAGAACTGCTTGTAACCGTCATTGAACCCGGCGAAGTCCATCTTGCCGCCCAGCTTCGGGTCGCCCGCGACGAACACCGTCAGCTTGACGATGTCCGACATCCGATAGCCGAGCTTGCCGAGCGCGGCCTTGATCTTGTTGAAGACGCTGATCGCCTGCGTCCGGGTATCGCCGAAAGCCTCGATACTGTCGGTTTTCGCCGGATCGAGCGGCGACGCCAGCTGCCCGCTGAGCATCAGGATCTCCGTGCCCGCCGGCAAGGTCACGCCGCCCAGGATGATCGCCGGCGGGGGGTTCGGATGCCGAACGATCTCGGCGGCGCCGGACCGCGTGGCGGTTCCCGCGATCAGCATCGCACCCAGCAGGAACACGGCATGGCGGCTGGTCATGGGGTCGTGGGTCCTTGTCAATCGAGGGTCGGCGCGGGCGATGGGGTCAGGCGGCCGCGCGTCTGGCGGCACGCTCGACCGGCC
>JACDGF010000327.1 GCA_013815405.1 Caulobacteraceae bacterium
TCACGTCTCTCCTGTCTCGAAAATGACGTGGCCAATCCACGGTCATCCTCAGACAGGAGGCGCCCAGTGAGCTCAAATGCTCAAACCCCGCCCTTACCGCGCGAGCGGTTTAGTACTTCCGAGCGATCCGGGCGCGGCGGGCGCCTGGTTCACGATCGGAGGCGGGGTCCAGGCCGGAGAGAGCCTGGCCGCGGCGGCGGCGCGGGAGGTGAGCGAGGAGACCGGCCTGACCAAGTTCGAGATCGGCGAGCTGGTCTGGCGCCGGGAGGCGATCTATCGCGATCACAGGCAGCGCCCGATCCTGTTCAAGGAGAGCTATTTCGTCGCCCGCTGCGATGGGGGAGATCTGTCGCGGGCCGGCTGGCAGGCCCTGGAGCGGGAATTCGTCGACGACATGCGCTGGTGGACCCTGGCCGATCTGGCGGCCTGCGCCGAACCCGTCTTCCCGCCCGGCCTGGCCCGCATGGCGGCCGACATCGTCGCCGGCCGTTGGCCGATGGCGCCGCCTAGCCCGGCGTCTTGACGCTCTTTCCCTTGGCCGCGGCGGCGCGCGCCGCTTCGAGCTCTTCGCCTTCCGGCCCGTCGAGCGCCGCCTCGGCTTCGGCGGCTTTTTCCGCGACTTTGCCGCTCCTGGCGAAGGCGGCCTGTTCTTCATCGAATTTGCGCGCGCCGATGTGGTCTCCCTCGCCCTGCATCGGCATGGGATCGTTCGCGGTCTTGTCGGGCATCGCGGTCTCCTTGGGCGTTCGCCCTTCAAAGCGCCGGGCGCGACGGACGGTTCCCGGTGGGGCCCCAGGTTGGCCAAAAAGGATCATTCCCGTTAGACCAGGGCTTGGGCGTCGTCAGGGATTCGCCAGCCTCGCTTGGGCCAATCGTGGGAAGAGGGGATGCGACGCCAGCCTTTGTTTCGCCGCGAACCGCGCCCAAGGGCGCCACGATGGCCCAGGCGAGGTCGCGGTCGCGGCCCTTGGTTCCTTGTTCACCCTTGAGGCGTTATTCTTGAAGGAACAGGCTGCAAGCATGGACATGGAAATGGATCCGGCTCTTGGCGTACGCGGCGGTTCGCGGCGATCGAAAAGCGAAGACGACAGCCGACGCCAGCCCGGCGCGATCCGGCCCTTCGCGACAGGCGTCAAGCGCATTTCCTGCATCGTCTGCGCCTACAATGAGGAAGATCGCATCCGCAACATCCTCGACGCCGTCGACCGTCATCCGGCGCTCGCCGAGGTCATCGTGGTCAACGACGGGTCGACCGACGCGACCGAAGCCCTTTTGCGCGGCTATCCCGACATCCAGGTGATTTCCTACGCGCCCAACCGCGGAAAGACCTATGCGCTCAGCCGAGGGATCGCGGCCGCCCGCCATGATCATCTTATGCTGCTCGACGCCGACCTCGCCGGGGTTACCGCCCGGGATATCGACGCCCTGGCCGCGCCGGTCGTGAACGGCGAGGCGGACGTCAGCATAAGCCTGCGCCGCAACAGCCTGGCGATCTATCGCGGGATCGGCCTGGACTTCGTGTCGGGGGAGCGGGTGCTTCCCGCCTGGCTGGTCCGCGACGCGGTCCGCGCCATGGAGCGCCTGCCCCGGTGGGGCGGGGAAGCGTTCATGAACGATCTGATCATCAAGCACGGCTGCCGTCTCGCCGTCGTCGACTGGCCGGCGGTGTTCAACATCCGCAAATACAGCAAGCTGGGCGCCTGGCGCGGGGCCCTGTCGGAACTGGCCATGATGCGCGACGCGCTCAGCGTCCTTTCGCCCTGGGGGGTCGTCCGCCAGAACCTGGCCCTGTTGAGGTTGACCAGGTCCCGGCCGCCCAGAGCCGCGAGGCGGGGGCGTCAGATCGAATCGGCGTTCGATATTTCCTTCCGCAGGTATTTCCTGACCAGCCAGTACGCCGCCAGAAGCACCAGCCCGATGCCGAAAAACAAGAAGGTTATGTAGTCCAGAACCTTGGTGGAATGCAGTATGCCCGCGCCGATGAAATAGCCCACTGTCTCGAACAGCAGCACTTTGGGCCCGGTGGCCACGAGGTTGAACAGCAGATAGCGCCAGATCGGCATCTTCGTCGCGCCGGCGAAATACAGGATGATCGAGCCGAACGGCTGGGTCTTTCCGATCAGCAGCAGTTTCCAATCGTGCTTGCGAAACCCCTCCTCGAGCGGCCGGAACCGCTCCGGGGTCAGGGACAGCCGCCGCTCCAACCGCTCGAGGAAGGGCGTGTGGCCCCATCGCCCGAGCGAATAATAGAGGGCGTCGCCCAGCAGGTCGGCGGCGACCAGCAGGAAGAAGACCACCGCGCCGTCGAATTGACCCCATCCCACCAGGGTGCCGGCCAGGACGGACGTCGCCGGCCCTTCGACCACCGCCACCGGAAACAGCACCCAATAGCCGTATTGGATGACCAGGGGCGCGAGCTCGGAGAAGAGGTCGTGATGCATGCGCGCCCTCCTTACCCCAAAGCCCCCCGCGGCGAACCCCCGCCGCCGACGCCCGCCGCCGACGCCGCGCGCCGATCAGACGAAGCGGGGAATGGGGCCGAGCTGCCGGGTCGTGTCGTCGCCCAGATCGACGAAGACCTCGTCGACATGGCGCCAGCCCCAGCCTTCGGGCGGGTCGTAGCCCTCGATGACCGGGTGACCGGTGGCGCGGAAGTGCGCCGTGGCGTGGCGGTGGGGGGAGTCGCCGCAACAGCCGACGTGGCCGCGGGCGCGGCAGAGGCGCGGATGCACCCAGGGCGATCCCAGGACCAGGCATTCCTCGCATCCCCTGGCGCTGGGGGTGACCCGCCGGATCGAGGCGCCGTGGGTGCAGGTTTCCGTGGCCATCGGGAGGTTCGAGGCCGATGGGTTCGGGTCACGCGCCCGCCTCGGCGGCGGCGGGGGTGGTCGGCGGCGGCGCCGTCGCGATGATCAGCGCGCCCAGGGCGGCGGCGACAGCCGAACCGGCGAGAACGCCGATCTTGGCCGTCGCGGCGAACGGGCCACCGGTAAACGCCTGGTCGGCCATCAGCAGTGCGACCGTGTCGCCCACCCCGCAAAGGCACGCCGCGCCGACGAAGGCGCGCGCCGGCACATCCTCGGGAAACACCCCGACCTTCGCCTTCACCGCCAGCAGGGCGGCGAGCGAGATACCCAGGGGCTTGCCGACGACCAGCCCCAGAACCACGCCCAGCAGAATGGGCGCCGACCCGGGCGCGTGGAGATCGACGTTCAGGGCGACGCCGGTGGCCGAGAAGGCGAACAGCGGCAGCACCACATAGGCGGCCCAGGGCGCGACCGCCCGCTCCGCGCGGTCGGCGGGCGAAAGCAGGCGCTCGCTCGCGGCGGAAAGGTTGCGGCTCGCCCAGTCCCAGATCGGCTCTTGTTCGACGCGCCGCGTCGCGCCGGCCGCCCGCCGCGCCTCGCTCTCGGCGTGTTCGAGCGCCGCCAGGGCTGTCGCCGCCTGGGCGAGCAGGGGCCCGG
>JACDGF010000328.1 GCA_013815405.1 Caulobacteraceae bacterium
CCTCAGGGCCAAGCGCGTGCCGCCGCCTTCCCTCAGGGCCCGCAGCACCTGCGCCATGTCCTCAGCCGACGTGCAGACGGCGACATAGCCGTGGTTCTTGGCCCCCGAACGGATCATCGCCGGGCCGCCGATGTCGATCGTCTCGACCAGGGCCTCGAACCCGGCCCCCGCCGCCGCCGCGGCCTCGAACGGATAGAGGTCGACCCACACCAGGTCGATCGGCTCGATCCCGTGGCGCGCCATCGCCTCGGCGTGCCCGGGCGCGTCCCGCACCCCCAGGAGGGCGCCATGGATGGCCGGATGCAGGGTCTTGACCCGCCCGTCCATCATCTCCGGGTAGCCGGTCACGTCGGCGACCTCGGTGACCGCCAGCCCCGCCGCGGCGATCGCCGCCGCCGTGCCCCCCGTGGAGACGATCTCGACCCCGCGGGCCGCCAGCGCGCTGGCGGCTTCGATCAGCCCGGCCTTGTCCGAAAGCGAGATCAGGGCCCGGCGGACGCGGACCAGGTCGGGCGGGGGCGCGAACGGGGGCGCGTGCAATCGGAACTCCCTTCGTCGCCCGTCACCCGGGAGCGGGCGCGAAAATACGGACCCCGGCGAGGCTGTCAACGAGGAGGTCCGGAGCGCGGGCTCCAGCCCGCACTTGCTTCCCAAGGCCCCGAACGCGCGCGGTGAGATAGAGAATAGACCGAAAGCCGGCGCTCCGCGGGCGCCAGACCCGATGCTCTGCCGCCGGTCCCGGGAAGCGGAAAGCCTATTCAGCGCCCGCTCTTGAACTGGCGGCGGAACAACACGGTTAGGTCGTCCGCCAGCTCGTCGGATTGCTGCCGCAGCGCCGCGCGAGGGCGGCTCGGTGGCGACAGGGAAATCGCCGGGCGCTCGTCGTTCATCATGTTCCAAGCGCCCTGATTCGGGCCGCGTGCTCGCGCCGAGTGCGCCAACCGAATCCCCCAGCGCCATCGATGCGCGCCGCGACAGCGACGTGCGACAGACGATGGACGCTGTCGATATGCTCCGGAAGTCCCGAGGAAAAGCGCAGCGCCGTACGCAGGGTCTCGCGCACGTTCTCCTCGATGATCGCCGTGATCGCGTCGCGCCCCTCGCTCAACGGCAGGTTGAGCCGGATCGCGCCTTTTTCGTCAAGGCGGACCGAACGACCGTCCTTGCCTCAAGACAATTGCATGCTGCTCGATCGTGGGCTGAACGCCCTCCTCTACGAAGATCGGTGTGTCGCCGTAACGAGCCGATTGCGCCGCGATGTCCGACACGCTATGTCATCATGTCTGACAGGAGGTGACGATGACCAGGGCGGCGTCTTCCGGAAAGGACGAGGCCGGGACGGAGGCGGCGGGCGGGCTGGGTGAGCGAAATCATCCCTGGAGCGGGCCCGGGTCCGGTCAGGGCGCCACCCGCGCCCGGGTTGCCGCCGCGACCGATTGGCTCGAGCGGCGCGGGGTTCTGGCGGGCGCCCGGTCCCATCGGCTGAGCGCCCGCATCGACCCTGGCCTGCTGCGCGCCGCGCGGGAAAAGCTCGGCGCGGGTTCGGACTCCGAGCTCGTCACCGCCGCCCTGGCCGTCCTCGCCGGCGGAGACGACTTCGGAGCCTGGCTGGTCGGCCAGGCCGGCGCCCTGCCCCAGGACTTTGAGCTCGCGTTCTGACCTGGGCGGCGACGCTCGGCCGCCACGACCCGGCGCGGTGGACCCGCGCCCTGGCCTACCGCGACCGCGCGGAGCTTCCCTACGACGGCGCGGCCTACCCGGCCGATGCGCCGCTCATGCTGGATACGACGGTCTATGTCGACGCCCAGAAGACGGCGAGGCTTCCTGGCGCTCTCGTCGCCGCCCTCGCCGCCGCGCCCCTGCTGCACAGCGCCGTCGCCCTTTCCGAACTCGCGGCGGGTCTGGGCCTTCTGGACCCGGCCCATCCGGGCACGCCCGGGGCGCGGGCGGCGATCGAGGCCGTCCTGGCCCGGATCGCCCCGGAACGGATCGTCGAGCCGAGCGCCGGCGCCTGGATCGAGGCGGCGCTGGTCGGCGGCATCCTGGCGCGGACCCAGGGCCTTCCCAAGGTGGAGCGGCGCAAGCTGCTCAACGACGCCTTGATGTTCATGAGCGCGGGGGAGGCCGGCGCTGTCCTGGTCAGCCGAAACCGGGCGGATTTCGACCTGCTGCTGCGTTTCCGCCCCGAGATCCGGCTTTGGCTCTACGACAATCCGCAAACCTTGCCTGTCGCTTCGCCTTGACATCGCCTCCGATCTATTGCAATATGCATACAGATTTGCGGGAGGACTTCATGGCCGCTCTTCACAGCCCTCGGCGCGAAGCCTTCGCCCAGGGCCTCGCCCGAGGCGCCGCCCCGGTGACCGCCTGGCAGGCGGCCGGCTTCGCTCGCCACATGGGCCGCGCCAACGCCGCCGCGGCGGAGAAGGACGTGGCCGCGCGCGTGGTCGAGATCGCGCTCGAACGGGCCGGGGGAGGTTCGACCGACCTCGCCCCGCTGATCGACCGCTGCGTCGCCCTGGCCGACACGGCCGGGACGTTCAAGACGGCCGCCGGCATGGTGGCGGCGCGGGGTTTGCTGGCCGAGGCGGCCCGGCTGAAAGGCCTTCTGCCGATCCCCGCCTCGCCGCCCCGCCGCCGGCTCACGACCGAGGAATGGGTAGCCGAATACGCGCCCAAGCCGTGACCTGGGCGCCTCAAGCCGGTCCGCAGACCGCCTTTGTCAACAGCGAGGATTTCGAGGTGGTCTATGGCGGCGCGCGAGGCGGCGGCAAGACCGACGCGGCCCTGGGCGATTTCGCGCTGCACGCGGCGGACCACGGCGCGGCGGCCCGGGGGCTGCTTGTGCGGCGTTCGCGGGTGGCTCTGGAGCCGACCATCGCCCGGGCGCGGCAGATCTACCGCCCCTTTGGCGCGACCTGGCAGGAGGCCAAGTCGCGCTTCGCCTGGCCCTGCGGAGCCGTGCTCTATTTCCGCTATCTCGACAACGACGCCGACGCCGACCTCTACCAGGGCCACGACTACAGCCGCGTCTACGTCGAGGAGCTGACCCAGTTCCCCTCTCCCGTCCCGGTGGACAAGCTGAAGGCCACCCTGCGCAGCGCCGGCGGCGCCCCCTGCGGCTTCCGGGCCACCTGCAACCCCGGGGGGCCGGGGCACAACTGGGTCAAGGCTCGCTACATCGACGCCGGCCCCTACCAGTTCATCGAGGAGGACGGCCTCACGAGGGTGTTCATCCCGGCCAAGCTCGCCGACAACCCCAAGCTGGACCAGGTGGATCCCGGCTACCGCGCCCGCCTGCGCCAGTCCGGCTCGGCCGAACTGGTCCGGGCCTGGCTGGAGGGCGACTGGTCGGTCGTCGAGGGGGCCTTCTTCGACCGGTGGAGCAACCGCAACATCGTCAAGCCTTTCACCTTCCCCGACTGGTGGGCCCGCATCCGCGCCTTCGACTGGGGCT
>JACDGF010000329.1 GCA_013815405.1 Caulobacteraceae bacterium
AGCGATTGCAGCGCGGCGCGATTCATCGAATCGTAGAATCACGCCCCGCGCCCCTTGTCCAGCGCCTCCGCCCCCGTCAGGCGCCGGCCGCCATCGCGGGCGCTAGCCGAGGGGGTGAGCAATTACCCAAGATCAGACTCGATCCCAAATTCAGGTCGGCGTATCGCTGGAGGAACAATGTTGCCCCCGCGTCGTCGAGAATCAAAGATTGCACCGCCTCGGTGGTATTCAGGGTAACCTTGTAGGTTCCCAGGGCATCAATGACCGCGTCGTCGCCTGCTCCCGGAACGCCGCCGCCGCCCCAATCGTCGCCATCGTTGAAATTGCCGCTAACCGGCTCGATCCAATGAATCGCCGTCATCCAAGCCTCCCGGCCGCGTCCCGTCGCCGTGCGCCCGGCGACCCTGTTGCCTTATAGCACCCTCGGTCCGGCTTGAGCTATTGGGTAGCGGACCGTCCGGGACCTAGGCCGCATCGACTACCCGGTGACATGCCTCGCGGAACCGTGTCGTTGGGCCGGATTCCACCCGTAGCGTCATTGCACCACTTTCGGCGACGCACGATGATCGGGCGGTGGAAACGAAACCCAGCTCCACCGATCGCCCGAGAACATGGATGGTCGCTTGGTCGTGTTTGAGCAGACCTTCGTGTGCCGCCCGGAGCGGGAAGCCCATCTCCTGATCCGCCGTCCGCTGGACACCGGCGGCGGCGCATGTTGAGTTTCGCCGAGGGGAGCCTGAAGAGGCGATGGCGATCGGCTGTCCAAGCGAAGAGGAGATCGGGCGCGCCGCCATGGCGAAGGCGTCGTGGCGGCTGCTGCCGCTGATCGGACTCGGCTACGGCATCGCCTATATGGACCGGGTGAACATCAGCTTCGCCTCACTGCAGATGAACCACGATCTGCGCTTCAGCGCCTCGGTCTACGGACTTGGCGCCGGCCTGTTCTTCCTCGCCTACGCTCTATTCGAAGTGCCTTCGAACCTATTGCTGATCCGGTTCGGCGCGCGCCGATGGATTTCGCGCATCATGCTGACCTGGGGCTTGATCGCGGTCGGGATGATGTTCGGCAAAACGCCCACGCAGTTCTACGTCATGCGCTTCCTTCTCGGCATGGCGGAAGCCGGCTTCTTCCCTGGTGCGGTCTTCTACCTGATGCAGTGGTTTCCGGCGGCGCAGCGCGGCCGCGCCGTCAGCCGTTTCTATGTCGCCCAGCCGCTCAGTGTCGTCGTGATGGGGGGACTTGCCGGGGCGCTGCTCAACCTTAGGGGTCACCTTGGCCTCGCGGGCTGGCAATGGCTGTTCCTGGTAGAGGGCATGCCGGCGATCCTGCTGAGTGTCGCCATCCTCTTTCTTCTCCCGAACAGCCCGGCGGAAGCCGACTGGCTGACCGGGGACGAACGGACCTGGATCCTGACTCGGCTGGCGGCGGACAAGGCCGCGCTCGGAGTGTCGCACGATCATGGTCTGCGCGCCGCGCTCCTAGACCCCCGCGTCTGGCAGCTCGGCATCTGCGCCCTCTGCATCCTTGGCGCGGGCATCACCTTCAATCTGTCGGCGCCCGCCGTGCTCCAGGAGGTCACGCATTGGGGCGCGACGAAGGTCGGTTTCCTGATCGCCATGGCAGCTCTGCTCGGCGCGGTCGCCATGGTGCTCAACGGCTGGCACTCGGACCACGGCCGCGAGCGTCACCTGCATGTCGTGATCCCATTGGTGGTACTGGCCGGGGCCTTTGTCGCGCTCGGCCTGTCGACCTCGCCTCTGATCGTGATTCCGGCCTATGCGGTCTTCGTCATTTGCCAGAACGCGGTGCTCGCGGTGTTCTGGCTGGTCCCGAGCGACATCCTCCAGGGCAGAACGGCGGCGGTCGGGGTGGCCGCCATAGGTTCCATCGCCATGCTGGGCCAATTTGTCGGCCCCTGGGCGTGGGGCTGGGCGAGGGACCACACGGGCGGCTACCAGGCCGGACTCCTGTCGCTCCCCGCCGCCTACTTGGCCGCCGCGGCGATCGTGCTGGTCCTGCGATCCGGTCGCGCGGGCCGCGCCCGGGCCAAGGCTGGCGAAGGGCGCCGGGCGAACCGAGGCGGCGCCCTTCATGGAGCGAGGACGGACCATGAACAACGGCGAGGGTGAAGCGGACCGGACCGGCGCCTATGTCCTGGGCCATTCGGGCGGCGAAATCGAACGCCTGAAGGCGCAGGCGCGGCTGATCGACCCGATCACTCGGAGAATATTGAATGAAGCCGGCGTCGTTCCGGGAATGCGCGTGCTCGACGTCGGCAGCGGGGCTGGCGATGTCGCCTTCCTCGCCGCCGACCTGGTCGGACCGGACGGCGAGGTGGTGGGGGTGGACCGGGCTTCGACCGCCGTCGACGCGGCGCGCGCGCGAGCCGGCGAGCGGTCTTTGCGCAACGTGCGTTTCCTCGCCGGCGATCCGGCGGAAATGACCTTCGAGCGTCCCTTCGACGCGGTCATCGGCCGCTACGTCCTGCAGTTTCAGAAAGACCCCGCGCGGATGCTGCGGAGGCTGGCCGACCGGGCAAGGCCAGGGGGACTCGTGGTCTTCCATGAGCTCGACTGGGGCGGCCCATCATCGTTTCCGCCCGCGCCGACCTATGACCGCTGCCGCCGCTGGGGCGTGGAGACGCTGCGGGCGCACGGGACCGAAACGCGGATGGGCTCGAAGCTCCATTCGACCTTCGTCGAGGCGGGCCTATCGCCGCCTTCGATGCGGCTCGAGGCCCCGATCGGCGGAGGTGAGAAGGCCGCCGACATGCTCCGCCTGGTGTCGAGCCTGATCGCGACCCTGCTGCCGGAAATCGAGCGCCTCGGCGTGGCGACCGGCGTCGAGATCGACGTGGATACACTGTTCGACCGAATGCAACGCGAGTCGGCCGAGGGCTCGAACGTCTTTTTCGGACACCTTCAGATCGGGGCCTGGTCGCGGACCTAGGCCGCGCATGCTCTCCATCGGACAGACAACAGCAATCCGCCCCCGCTCCCGCTCCCGCGTCGGGAGAGTCGGGTCGTCAGCCGCGTCGCGGGCGGCAAGCGGGGGCCTGCCGTGCGCCATGAGCAGACCTTTGCATTGGGACAGAAACCCGCGACGTGTTCGCCGCGTACACCGAAGACGCGAAAATTCTAGATCGTCGCGTCGGGTTCGCACGCGCGCAAGTCGTCCAGCATCCCGCGCCCGGTCGGCGTCCAGCCGAGAGCCTTGCGCGTAATGGCGCTGGAGGCGTGATTGTCCATGCCGGCGAACATCGCGAAAGAGCCGAAGTAGTCGGCGATCTCATCCGGCGCGAGGCCGCGCGCGGGCAGGCCCAGGCGTTCGCCGATCGCCTCGGCCATGGCGCGCATGGGCACGTGCCCTTCGTCCACGGCGTGGAAGACCGCGCCCGCCTTCCCCTTCTCCAACGCGAGGCGATAGAGCCGGGCGACATCGCTCACATG
>JACDGF010000330.1 GCA_013815405.1 Caulobacteraceae bacterium
GTCTCGGCGCGCGACGGCGCGAACGGCGGCCTGATCTGGCGGCTCAACATCACCCCCAAATCGAAACGCGACCACGAGGCCTGGGGCGGCGGCCTGGCCTATGCCGGCGGCAAGATCTACGCCTCGTCGGGTTACCGCGAGGTGGTCCAGATCGACGCGGCCACCGGCGCCCTGGGTTGGAGAACCCGTACCGAGGCGCCGGTCCACGCCGCGCCGACGGTGTTCGGCGGGCGCGTCTTCGTGGTCGACGTGAACGACCAGCTGTTGTCGTTCGAGGCGGCGACCGGGGCCCAGGCCTGGTCGTACCAGGCCCTGACCGAACCGGCCCGCATCCTGGCCGCTTCCAGCCCGGCGGTGCAGAACGACACGGTGGTCTCCTCCTTCGCCTCGGGGGAACTGGTCGCCGTGCGGGCGTCGAACGGCAACGAACTGTGGAACGCCAGCCTGTCGCGGGCGAACCGCACCAACGCCCTCTCGGAAATCCGCGACATCGCCGGGCGCCCGGTGATCTACAAGACCGACGTCTTCGCGGTGAGCCACTCCGACGTCTTCGCGGCGGTGGACCTGCGCACCGGAACGCCGCGCTGGACCCTGCCGGTCTCGGCCATCACCTCGCCCTGGCCGGCCGGCGACGCGGTGTTCGTGGTCGATCGCGGCGGTCAGGTGATCTGCGCGGCCCGCGAAAGCGGCCAAGTCTACTGGATCAGGGATCTCAACGCCGGCCGCAAGAAGAAGCAGCGGGCGGTCTGGTCCAGCCCCCTCGTCGCTTCCAGCCGCGTGGTCGTCGTCTCCAGCAAGGGCGAGGCGGTCGCCCTCAACGCCAAGACCGGGGCGACCGTACGCACGCTCCGCATCGGCGCCGACGCCCTGATCGGCCCGATCGCCGTCAACGGCACGATCTATGTGGTGACCCAGGCGGCCCAGCTGGTCGCGATCCGCTAGGGTCATGCCCCGCGCCGGCCCATGCTGACCCTGGCCATCGTCGGGCGGCCGAACGTCGGCAAGTCGACCTTGTTCAACCGGCTGGCGGGAAGGCGGCTGGCGATCGTCGATGACCGGCCCGGGGTCACCCGGGACCGCCGCTTCGCCGCCGGCCGCCTGGGCGACCTGGACCTGCGGCTGATCGACACCGCGGGCTTCGAGGACCTGACCGACGAGAGCCTGGAAGCACGGATGCGTCGCCAGACCGAATTGGCGGTGGCCGAGGCGGAAGTGGTGCTGTTCGTGATCGACGCGCGCGAGGGGGTGGTCGCCGCCGACGAGCTGTTCGCCAAGATCCTGCGGCGAAGCGGCAAGCGCACCGTCGTTCTCGCCAACAAGACCGAGGGGCGGGCGGGCGACGCCGGCGCGCTTGAAGCCCACGGCCTGGGCCTCGGTGAACCCATCTCCATTTCCGCCGAGCATGGAGAGGGTCTGGGCGACCTCTACGCCGCCCTGCTGGCCGCCGGGACCGACGACGCCCCGCTGGAGGATGGGCTCGCCGAGCCGGGCGAAAAGCCCATCCGCCTGGCCATCGTCGGCCGGCCCAACGTCGGCAAGTCCACCCTGGTCAACCGCCTGATCGGCGAGGAGCGCCTGCTCACCGGCCCAGAGGCCGGGATCACCCGGGATGCGATCCCGGTGGATTGGGACTGGCAAGGCCGCCGGGTGCGCCTGGTCGACACGGCCGGCCTGCGCCGCAAGGCCCGGATCGAGCACAAACTCGAAAGGCTCTCCACCCAAGACACCCTGCGGGCGATCACCTTCGCCGAGGTGGTGGTTCTGGTGATGGACGCCACCCATCCCTTCGAAACCCAGGATCTGACCATCGCCGACCTGGTCGAACGCGAAGGCCGCTGCCTCGTCTTCGTCCTGGCCAAGTGGGATCTGGTGGAAGACCCGGGGCCGCGGCTCAAGGGCTTCATCGACCACGCCGAGCGGATGCTGCCGCAACTGCGCGGCGCGCCGGTGGTGGCCCTGTCGGCGGAGACGGGGCGGGGCCTGGATCGCCTGATGCCGGCGGTGGTCAAGGCGCATGGCGACTGGTCGACCAAGCTGAAAACCCGCGACCTCAACGACTGGCTCAAGCTGGCGGTGGAGAGGCACCCGCCGCCGGCGGTGAACGGCCGCCGGGTGAAGCCCAAGTACATGGCCCAGACCAAGGCGCGCCCGCCGACCTTCGTGCTGTTCGCCAGCCGCGCGGACAAGCTGCCCGACAGCTACCGCCGCTATCTGGTCAATTCCCTGCGGCTGAGCTTCGAGCTTCCCGGAACCCCGATCCGGATCAGCGTCAAGTCCGGCAAGAACCCCTACGCCGAAGACGCCGCCGACCCGGTCAAGGCCTTTCAGGCGCGCCGGCGCAACGCGCGGAACGCCAGTCGCTGAATCGGACGGCGCGGCTGGGCGGCCCAAGGTCTCGCGCCTGGACCAGTTCGACGATCATCGGCCCGATCTCGACCGGGTCGGCGAGCCGATCCCTGTCCTCTCCAGGGTAAGCCTCCGCCCGCATCTTGGTGCGCATCGCCCCCGGATCGAGCAGGACGGCGCGGATCGGCGCGGTTTCCACCTCGTCCGCCCAGCAGCGGACCAGGGCCTCGAGCGCCGCCTTGGTCGCGGCGTAGGATCCCCAAAACGCCCGGGGATGCGCCGCGGCGGCCGAGGTGAGGAAGATCGCCCGCCCGGCGTCGCTGGCCCGCAGCAGGGGCTCCAGCGAGCGGATGAGTCGAAAGACGCAGGTCAGATTGGTGGCGAGGATCCGGTCCCAAACCGTCGGCGGGATGTGCGCCACGGGCCGCAAGCCGCCCAGCATGCCGGCGGCGTGCACCAGAATGTCGAGCTTGGCGTGACGCTGGAAGATGGCGAGGCCCAACTGATCGATACCGTCGCCATCGGTGAGATCCATTGGGACCAAGGTGGCCCGCTCGCCGCCGAGAGAGAGGATCGCGTCGTCCAGTTCTTCCAGGGCGCCTTGGGTGCGGCCCACGGCGATGACCTGGGCCCCCGCTTCACCCAGGGCCAGGGCGGCGGCCCGGCCGATCCCACGCGTGGCCCCGGTGACCAGGGCGGCGCGGCCGGTCAAAGGCGGGCTCGAGTCATTCATGGATCGTCAGGCCTCCTCGGCGGCGCGGGCCCCATAACGACGGGCGATCACCGCGCAGGCCATGAGCTGGAGCTGGTGAAAGACCATCAGCGGCAGGACGAGCAGGCCGACGGCGGCCGGCGGGAACAGGATGCCCGCCATCGGCACGCCCGAGGCGAGGCTCTTCTTCGAACCGCAGAAGACGATGGCGATCTCATCGGCCTTGGCGAAGCCGGCGGCGCGGGCGAAGAGCACCGTCACGCCCAGCACGGCCGCCAGAAGCCCCGCGCAGACGACGATGAGCTGGCCGATCTGCAGGGCCGAGACCCGCCGCCAAAGGCCTTCGACCACCGCCGCGCTGAAGGCGCCGTAGACCACC
>JACDGF010000331.1 GCA_013815405.1 Caulobacteraceae bacterium
GGCCAGGGTGATGCTCGCGGCGATCGCCAGGGCGCCCAGGGCCGCGGCGTGGCGGGCGGGCAGGGTGGCGGCGCCGATGGCCACCGGCGCGATCAGGAGCAGGCTGAAGGGATTGACCACCCCGCCGGTCAGAAAAAGCAGGGCCGCCAGCTGGAGGATGTCGAACCCGAGCTGGGCGGTCGCGCCCCAGGGCCTGGCCGCGCGGCGCGCGACGGGCCACGCCGTCAGGGCGAGGTTCGCCAGGGCGCTCACCCCGATCAGGGCAGCGCAGGCGCCAAGGGGGATCGGCAGCTTCAGCCAGACTCCGACCACGCCCACCGCGGCCGCCTGGCCTGCGATCGCCAGCCACCGGAGGCGCACGAGGGTGCGGACCCTCGGGCCCCCGCCGGCCACGCCTTGTCCCGCCGCCGCCGGCGGCGTAACGGAGCCCCGCCGGGCGCCCTGGCGCCGGCCGATCGCCAAGATCGATCTCATGGCCGGAAGGATCGTCCGGAACGCGCCTCCAGGCGAGGGTTCCTTTTCGCGGTGCCGCCTTAAAATGAAACGCTCCTGGATCCTCCTCGCCGCGATGGCCCTGGCGGCGGCGCTCGTGGCCGGCCTGGCGTGGCGGGCCGCCCGCCCCTCCGCCCCCCCGCCCTCGGACGTCGGGGGCGCCTTCCATCTGACGGACCAGGACGGCGCCCGGGTCGACGAGACGATCCTGAAGGGCCGGTGGACGGCGGTCTTCTTCGGCTACACCTTCTGCCCCGACGTCTGCCCCACCACCCTGACGACCCTGGCCCAGGCCGTCGATCGGATGGGCGACCGGGCCAAGGCCTTCCAGGTGGTGTTCATCAGCGTGGACCCGGCGCGGGACACGCCGGCCCAGCTGAAGGCCTATCTCGCCAACCCGTCGTTTCCCAGGCGGGCGATCGGCCTCACCGGCGCCCCCGCCGAGATCGCGGCGGCCGCGCGCGCCTACCACGTCTATTACAAGAAGGCCGGCGGCGGCCCCGGCTACGGCGTCGACCACACCTCGATCGTCTATCTGATGGACCCCAAGGGCCGGTTCGCCCGCCCCATCGCCTTCGGCGTCCCGCCCGCCGAGGTCGCCAGCCAGATCACGACGGCCATGGGCGGGAGTTGACCGGGCGAGACGAAGACGCCGGGCTGGACTTGCCCCGGGGCAACGCCCATGGTGCTGCGTTGCACAAATCACGAGGGGTGATGTTCTACGCTTTGCACGAAGCCGCCTTGCGCGGCGCCGCACCCCTGCGCATCGTCTCCGAAATGAGCCGCGCGTTCTGGCGCTCCCCGATCAACCCTGCGTCGGGCTCGAGCCTGGGCCGGACCTTCTATGCCTCGGCGGACTTCATCGCCAACCTCACCCGGCGCTATGCCAAGCCGGCCTGGGGCATCGACCAGGTCACGATCGGCGGGCGCGCGGTGGGCGTGACCGGCGAGACCGTCTGGCGCTCCGCCTGGGCCGGGCTGCTGCGCTTCTCCCGCGACGGCGCCGATCTGGAGGCGGCGGGGGCGGCGAGCGGAGGGCCGGCGGTGCTGATCGTCGCGCCCCTGTCGGGCCATTTCGCGACCCTCCTGCGCGGCACGGTGCGCACCTTCCTGGCCGACCACGACGTCTATGTCACCGACTGGTCCAACGCCCGCGACGTGCCGATCCTGGAGGGGCGCTTCGACTTCCACGACTACGTCGACGCGGTCGGCGAGATGTTGCGCCAGATCGGCCGCCCGGCCCATGTCGTCGCGGTCTGCCAGCCGGGGCCGCCGGTGCTGGCCGCCGCCGCCCTGATGGCGGAGGACGGCGATCCCATGAGGCCGGCCAGCCTGACCTTCATGGGCTCGCCCATCGACGCCCGCCGCTCGCCGACCGTCACCAACCGCCTCGCCGAGGAACGCCCGTTCAGCTGGTTCCAGGAAAGGATGATCGACACCGTCCCGCCGCCCTATCCAGGCGTGTTCCGGCGGGTCTACCCGGGCTTCGTTCAGCTCTACAGCTTCCTCTCGATGAACCTCGACCTGCACCAAGCCGCGCACCGGCGCTACTTCGACAATCTGGTGCGCGGCGACGGTGATTCCGCCGACCGGCACCGGGAATTCTACGACGAATACATGTCCGTGCTGGACCTGACCGAAGAGTTCTACTTGCAGACCGTCGACGTGGTCTTCCAGCGCCATCTGCTGCCGCGCGGCGAGCTTACCCATCGCGGCCGGCGGGTCGATCCCGCCGCCCTGACCGACATCGGACTGATGACCGTCGAGGGGGAAAAGGACGACATCTCCGGGGTCGGCCAGACCCAGGCCGCCCACGGCCTCTGCCCCCATGTGCCGGACGCCTTGCGCGAACTCCTCGTCCAGCCGGGGGTCGGCCACTACGGCGTGTTCAATGGCCGTCGCTTCGCCCAGGAGATCTATCCCAGCGTCCTGGATTTCATCGCCCAGTGCGAAGCGGCTTTGCCCGGGCGCCGAAGCGGCCTATCGGCGGGCCGTGGCCTGGTTGAATCCGCCCTACCGCGACGGCGAGCGGCTTGAGATCGGCGGCGCCCAGGTTCGCCTGAGCGTCAGCCGCCGCGCGCGGCGGGTATCCCTAAGGATCGACCGGGCGCGGCGCGAGGTGGTCGCCGTGGCCCCCTCCCTGCGCCGCCTGGCCGAAGCCGCCGCCTTCGCGCGCCAGCGCCGCGCCTGGGTCGCCGAGCGCCTGGCCGAACTGCCCGCGCCCCGCCTGCTGGAAGCGGGCGAGACCCTGGTTCTGTTCGGCGCCCCCTTCCCACTGGCGGAGGTCGGGGCGATCAAGCGGGAGGCCCTGGCGGTGTTTGAGGCTCGCGCCCGGGCCCATTGCGCCGCGCTGGGAGTGGACGCGCCGAGGATCGCGGTGACGGACGCGCGCACCCGGTGGGGATCCTGCTCGCCCGCCAGGCCCGGCCGCGCCGCCGCCATCCGCCTCTCCTGGCGCCTCGCCCTCGCCCCCCGGGCGGTCGCCGACTACGTCGTCGCCCATGAATGCGCCCACCTCCTCGAAGCCAATCACGGCCCGGGCTTCTGGCGCCTCGTGCGCACCCTCGTCGGCGATGAAAAGCCCCCCCGCGCCTGGCTCCGCGCCCACGGCGCGGCGCTGCACGCCGTCGATCCTCCCGCGCTTCGCGGGTGAGCTTCAATAGGGCGCGGTGTCCGTCTCGCCGTCGCCATCCCTTTGAATCCGCACCGGCGGCGGGGCGTCCGGCTCTTCGGCGTCCGCCGGCGGCGGCGCGTCGCCCGAGAGGATGTCGCCGATGGCATCCTTGGGGGCGGCCGCGACGGCCTCGCCGCCGGGGATCGCCTGGGCCTGGAGGCGGGGGAGGGCGGCGGCCATGAAATTATGCCAGATCTCGGCCGGGGCGCCGCCGCCGGTCACCTTGGCCATGGGGGTGTTGTCGTCACGGCCGACCCACACCCCGGT
>JACDGF010000332.1:0-3093 GCA_013815405.1 Caulobacteraceae bacterium
CGCCTGGGCCCTGGAACGGGTCGCCGGCGCCGTGCTGGGTCTTCCCGCGGCGGAGCGCGCCCAAGGCGCCGCCGCGGAGGCCGCCGCCATCGCCGAGGAGGACGTGGAGGCCTGCCGGCGCATCGGCGAGCATGGGGCGGCCCTGATCGCGGCGATCGCGCGGGCCAAACCCTCCGGCGAGCCGGTGAACATCCTCACGCACTGCAACGCCGGCTGGCTGGCCGCGGTGGATTGGGGCACGGCGTTGGCGCCGGTCTATGTGGCCCAGGAGCGCGGCGTCGCGGTCCATCTGTGGGTGGACGAAACCCGCCCGCGCAACCAGGGGGCGGCGCTGACCGCCTTCGAGCTCGGCGAGCAGGGCGTGGCCCACACGATCATCGTCGACAATGCCGGGGGCCATCTGATGCAGCGCGGGCGGGTCGATCTTTGCCTGGTGGGCGCCGACCGGATCACGCGCACGGGCGATGTGGCCAACAAGATCGGCACCTATCTCAAGGCCCTGGCCGCCGCCGACACCCATGTGCCCTTCCACGTCGCGGCGCCTGCCTCGACCATCGACTGGCGGCTCGCCGACGGTATTTCGCAAATTCCGATCGAGGAGCGCGACGCCGTGGAGGTGACTCACGTGGAGGGCGTCTTGGCCGACGGCGAGCGCGGGACGGTTCGCGTCGCGCCGGCCGGGAGCCCCGCCGCCAATATCGCTTTCGACGTTACGCCCGCGCGCCTGATCGACGGCCTCGTCACCGAACGGGGCCGCTGCGCCGCCTCGGAGGCGGGACTGCTCGGCCTCTTTCCGGAGCGCCGCGACGCCTATTGGCAGGCCAGGCACTCGTCGTAGTCGGTTCGGGCCTCGGCGGCCCGCGCGGCGCTGTCCTGGGCCATGTCGGCGCCGGCGAAGGCGGCGCGCTGAATGGACTTGGAGCGCAGATAGTAGAGGCTCTTCACGCCACGCTCCCAGGCCCGCCAGTGCAGCATGTGCAGGTCCCATTTGTCGACGTCCCCGGCCAGGAAGATGTTCACCGACTGCGACTGGCAGATCTGCGGCGTGCGCTCGGCGGCCAGGTCGATGATCCAGCGCTGGTCCAGCTCGAAGGCGGTCTTGTAGACGTCCTTCTGGTCGCGGCTGAGGAAGTCCAGGTGCTGGACCGATCCCTCGTTTTCCAGGATCGAGGCCCATACGGCGGTCGTGTCGCGCCCCATCTCGCCCAGCAGCCGCTCCAGATAGGGGTTCTTGACCGTGAACGAACCCGACAGGGTCTTGTGGGTGTAGATGTTGGCCGGGATCGGTTCGATGCCGGCGCTGGTCCCCCCGCAGATGATCGAGATCGAGGCGGTCGGCGCGATGGCCAGCTTGTGGGAGAACCGCTCCATCACCCCGCGTTCGGCGGCGTCGGGGCAGGGCCCGCGTTCTTCGGCCAGGACCGCGCTGGCCGCGTCGCAGGCCCGGCGCAGATGCTTGAACAGGCGCATGTTCCACGACTTGGCCAGGGCGCTCTCGAAGGGGACGTTCTGGCCCTGCAGGAAGGAATGAAAGCCCATCAGGCCCAGGCCGACCGAGCGTTCGCGGCGCGCGGCGTAAGCGGCCGGCGCCATTTCCGGAGGCGCCCGGTCGATGAAGTCCTGAAGCACATTGTCCAAGAAGCGCATGACATCCTCGACGAAGGTCGGGTGGTCACGCCACTGAAGGAACATCTCGGCGTTCACCGAGGAGAGGCAGCAGACGGCGGTGCGTTCGGCGCCCAGATGGTCGGGGCCGGAATGGAGCATGATCTCCGAGCACAGGTTCGACTGTCGCACCGTCAGCCCCAGCTCGCGCTGGTGGGCGGGCATGGCGCGGTTCACCGTGTCGGCGAAGATGAGGTACGGCTCGCCGGTCTGCAGGCGCAGCTCGAGCACCTTCTGCCACAGGGCCCGGGCGTCCACTTCGCGAACCAGTTCATGGGTCTTGGGTGATCGCAGGGCGAAGGGCCCGCCGCCCAGCACCGCCTCCATGAACTCGTCGGTGATCGAGACGCCGTGATGGAGGTTGAGGGACTTGCGGTTGAAGTCACCGGAAGGTTTGCGGATCTCGAGGAATTCCTCGATCTCAGGGTGGTGGATATCCACATAGACCGCCGCCGAGCCGCGGCGCAGGGACCCCTGGCTGATCGCCAGGGTCAGGCTGTCCATCACCCGGATGAAGGGGATGATGCCGCTGGTCTGGCCCGAGCCCTTCACCTTTTCGCCGATCGAGCGCACCCCTCCCCAATAGGTGCCGATGCCGCCGCCGTTGGCCGCCAGCCAGACGTTCTGGTTCCAGGTGCCGACGATGCTCTCCAGCGAATCGCCCACCGAGTTGAGGAAACAGGAGATCGGCAACCCGCGCGAGGCGCCGCCGTTGGACAGGACCGGGGTCGCCGGCATGAACCAAAGCCTGGAAATGTAGTCGTAGATGCGCTGGGCGTGGTCGGCGTCGTCGGAAAAGGCGGTGGCCACGCGCGCGAACATGTCCTGATAGGATTCGCCGGGCAGCAGATAACGGTCCTCCAGGGTCGTCTTGCCGAAATCGGTCAGCAGGGCGTCCCGGGCGCGGTCGATCTCGACCTTGCGGACCAGGTGGAGCGCCGGCCGCTCGGCCGCGCGCACCGGCCGCCCGATCGCGGTCTCCGGCATTTCGATCTTCGCCTGACTGCCCGTCATGATTCCCTCGACCCTCCCAAGCGCGGAGGCGTTCCCTCCCAATATATAGTGGTCAATGTGCGCCCTGACCCCACTATATGGGGTCACAAGGTTGATGGATCGTCAACGGCCGCGAGCCCCCGGCGGGAAAGTTTTTCCTCCGCCGCGGCTGGCGCGCAGCGCCGACGTCAGTGCTTTCAACGCCTTGGACGCGGCCGGGCGGGTCATGGTCACAAGACTGTGACAATTGACCCCTCCCTCCCCTCTATGGCTACGGCATGCACACATCTGCGGCTTTGGGGCTCGCACGCGGCCGCCTGCGGATTCCGATGATGCCGCCCACTCATTCCGACATGATCCCGCCCACTATTCCGGGCTGATGCCGCCCATCTGGGTGGGCTTTGTCGGTGGTTTTTCAGTGGCTGCTTTTCCAGA
>JACDGF010000332.1:3103-3424 GCA_013815405.1 Caulobacteraceae bacterium
GCAAAAATGTCGCCCGCGGCATGATCTCATGGTTCAAGCGCGGCCTGCGCCGTATGCAATTCTGCCTCCAACGCCTCCTGACGCCGCCGCCTCTATGGGCCGCTTGGAAAAATGATGGGTGGTAAGACCCCCGCCCCGCCGGCGCTCCCGAAATGGGCGTAAAGCGAGCGGTTCAGCAAATCATAGGCATAGTAGATGCGGATTCCGATGATGCCGCCCACTCATTCCGACATGATCCCGCCCACTATTCCGGGCTGATGCCGCCCATCTGGGTGGGCTTTGTCGGTGGTTTTTCAGTGGCTGCTTTTCCAGACGTGGGTC
>JACDGF010000333.1 GCA_013815405.1 Caulobacteraceae bacterium
CACGGCGAACCTCTTGTTCCACGTGGCCATGAAGGCGGGCGCGTAGGCATTGGCCGCGTCGATCGATGAGACGCCCAGCAGGCGCATCTCCTTGACCATCCGGTCCTGCAGGGTCTGGTTGGCGCGGGCGCCACCACAAGAACCCGGCCCGTGAGCTCTCCCTCCACGGAGTGGAGAAGATGGCCGACACCCAGCGCCTCTGCCGCCTGAACCTCGCCGTCCATGGCCTCTCGGGCGACATCCGCGAGGCCAACACCTATTACGACGACCCCTTCAGGCTGGTCGGCCGCTTCGACTTCGTCATGGCCAATCCGCCGTTCAACCAGTCGGAGGTCGACCGCGCCCGGCTGGTGAACGAGGCGGGCAAGGTCGACGCCCGCTTCCCTTTCGGCCTGCCCTCGGTCAACAACGCCAACTACCTGTGGATCGGCCTCTTCTACGCGGCCCTCAACGCGACCGGCCGGGCGGGCTTCGTCATGGCCAACAGCGCCAGCGACGCCGGCGGCTCGGAGCGGGAGATGCGACGCAAGCTCATCGAGACCGGCGCGGTCGACTGCGTCGTCGCCACCTCGCCCAACATGTTCTTCACCGTCACCCTGCCGGTGACCCTGTGGTTCCTCGACAAGGCCAAGGCGAAGGGCCCGCGCGCCGACCAGGTGCTGTTCGTCGACGCCCGCCCCATCTTCGAACAGGCGACCCGCGCCCACCGCGTCTTCACCCCCGCCC
The DNA here is from genome assembly GCA_013815405.1 of Caulobacteraceae bacterium. Classification (GTDB taxonomy): domain Bacteria; phylum Pseudomonadota; class Alphaproteobacteria; order Caulobacterales; family Caulobacteraceae; genus Acaudatibacter. The sequence continues at coordinate 727 of JACDGF010000333.1, forward strand.
AGATCGAGTTCCTCGGTAACATCGTGCGCCTGTGGCGCGGCGAGCGCGAGGAGGAAGGCGCCGGCAGCGCCGGCCTCATGGCCAAGGCCTTCGGTTCCGGCGGCTACGCCGACGCGCCCGGCCTGTGCAAGGCGGCGAGCCGCGCGCAGATAGCCGCCCAGGACTGGAGTCTCAATCCCGGCCGCTATGTCGGGGTCGCGCCCGGCGCGCGGGTGGACGACGCCGACTTCAAGGTTAAGCTGGAGAAGATGCAGGAGGAGCTGGAGGCGCTCAATGTCGAGGCGGCCCGGCTGCAGGAGGTGATCGCGGCGAACGTGGCGGAGTTGCTGGAGGCATGAGCGGGTGGCCGGAGGTCCCGTTGGGCGACCATGCCGACCTAATGGTCGGCTTCCCTTTCAAGAGCGGGCAATTCCTCGAGACTTCCGACAATGCCATCCGCCTTCTGCGTGGAGACAACGTGGGGCAAGGATCTCTGCGTTGGCAGGGGGCAAAATATTGGCCCGAAACCGCCGCCGATCGATTTGCCGTTTGTCAGCTCGAAGCAGACGACGTGATTTTGGCGATGGATCGGCCATGGATCGAAGCGGGCCTGAAGTACGCTTACGTGCGCCTATCCGATCTCCCCTGCCTTCTGGTTCAACGAGTCGCCAGGATGCGAGGGACGAAGACACTCGACACGAAGTTTCTCCGTCATGTGATCGGCTCACCGCCCTTCACCGCTCACGTAATGAGCATCACCACGGGCGCGAACATTCCGCACATCAGTGCCAGGGACATAGCGCGATTCCACTTCGGACTCCCGCCACTTGATGAACAACGGCGCATCGCCTCTATCCTCGGCGCCTATGACGAGCTGATCGAGGTCAACCGCCGACGGATCGCGGGGCTGGAGGCGATGGCGCGAGGGCTGTTCGAGGAATGGTTCGTCCGCTTCCGGTTCCCCGGCTACGAGAACCACAAGTTCGTCGAAACCCCCGACGGCCGGCTGCCGGAGGGATGGTGTCATCAGCCCGTTTTTGACGCCTTCGCCTTTCTGGGCGGCGGCACACCGAGCAAGGTGGAACATGCTTATTGGTCGGATGGATCTGTAAACTGGTTCACGCCCAGCGACCTAACGAAATCAAGAACGTTGTTCATGGACCAGTCCGAATTGCGGATTACGACCGAAGCCGTAAGGAGAAGTTCCGCTCGAATTTTTCCGCCAGACTCTGTCATGATGACTAGCCGGGCAACTCTAGGTGTAATTTCTATCAATACATCCGAAGCGACGACAAATCAAGGGTTTATCACTTGCATTCCAAATGATATAGTTCCAAGGACATTCTTGTACTATTGGCTACTTCGAAATGTTCCTGTGTTTGTCAATCATGCCACGGGCGCGACGTTCCTTGAAATCACCAAGGGAGTGTTCGGGAGATTGCCCTTCCTAACGCCACCACCTGAGATCGTGACGCGATTCGAACGGCTCGCGAGACCCATGCATGATGCCATTCTCACGCTGGAACGCAGCAACCGATCCTTAGCCGCCTCCCGCGATCTCCTCCTCCCCCGCCTGATCTCCGGCCAACTCTCCGTCGCCGCAGTGGGGCGTGAAGTTGAGGCGGCGGCTTGAGGCCCACTCCGGAAATCGTGCGAACTGGCGGACGACACCCGCCGCGCTTGAAACGTTCGGAGCGCGGGCTTCCAGCCCGCTCCCCTGAGATGGGCAAATCTCGGCCTGCCCAGAGACGTTTGCGGGCTGGAAGCCCGCGCTCCGGAAGACCCCGCATCATTGCTGACAATGCAGGCAATGCATGTTAGAGAGCCGGTCATGGCCAGCCTGACCATCCGCAACCTCGAAGACCCGCTCAAAGCCCGCCTGCGCGTCCAGGCGGCGGTGAACGGCCGCTCCATGGAGGAGGAGGCCCGGGTGATCCTGCGCGGCGCCCTGCATCGGGCGCCGCCCCGAGCCCAAAACCTCGCCCAAGCCATCCGCGCCTGTTTCAAGGCGAGCGGTGGCGTCGAACTGGAACCCCTGCCACGCGAGCCGATCCGCGAGCCGCCGACCTTCGATCGATGATCCTGCTCGACACGAACGTCGTGTCCGAGATCATCCGGCCGGCGCCGGCGCCGTCGGTGGAGCAATGGCTGGCCGCCCAGTCGCCCGCGGAGGTGTTCATCTGCGCGACCACCGAGGCGGAACTGCGCTACGGCGTGGCCTTGATGGCGGAGGGCCGTCGGCGGTTCGTGCTCGCCGCCGATATCGAGCGGATGCTGGCCAGTGTGTTCGCGGGGCGCATCCTCGCCTTCGACAGCGCCGCCGCCGTGGAGTTCGCCGTCGTCGCGAGCGACCGCCGCCGGGCCGGCCGGCCTATCGGGATTTCGGACGCCCAGATCGCCGCCATCGCCCGCTCGCGCGGCGCGACGCTGGCGACGCGCAATCTCGACGATTTCGCCGGCTGCGGGGTGGAGATCGTCAATCCCTGGCGCGCGTCGCCCTGAAGGATGGCGCCGTCCCTCACCGGCCACATCGCTCCGGAGGACGGCGGGGTCGAACGCCCGGCCCTCGCGCTTCTGGGCGAACTGGGCTGGACCCCTGTCGATCTCCGGAACGAGACGCCGGGCCCGGCCAACCCGACTGGCCGCCTCTCTTTCAAGCAGACCCACCTCCCCGCCCGCCTGCGCGCGGCCCTGGCCAGGCT
>JACDGF010000334.1 GCA_013815405.1 Caulobacteraceae bacterium
GCGCAGAGCCTCGAACGGCACGTGGGCCTGGGGCAGGCCCAGCTCTTCCCCCTGATAGAGGAAGACAGTCCCGCGCAGGCAGACCAGGGCGGCGAGCAGGATCTTGACTTCCTGGCGGGTTCCCGAGCGCGCCAGGCGGGAGGCGAACCGGGGCACGTCGTGGTTGCCCAGCGACCAGGCCGGCCAGCCGGCGGCGCCCGCCCACGCCTCCAGCGCCCCGGCGAACAGGGCCGGCGTCGCGGCCCGGGCGTCGAGCAGGTAGAAGCTGTAGGCGGTGTGCAGGCGGTCCGGGGGCGCGGTGTACTCGCGTTGCCGCTCCAGGGGGGACGGGTCGACGATCTCCCCGACCGCCATCCGCCCGTCGTAGCTGTCCAGCAAGGCCCGCAGCCGGGCGAGGAAGGCCAGGGCCTCGGGCTGGGAACGGTCGTGAAGATGGCGCTGGAAGCCGGTCGGCAGGGCGGCGGGACGGACGCGCCGCAGGGCGGGATTGTCGCGAAGCGCCGGGTCGTGGAAAATGAAGTTGACCACGTCCAGGCGAAAGCCGTCCACCCCCCGATCGAGCCAGAAGCGCGCCACGTCCAAGATGGCGTCCTGGACATCGGGGTTCCAGAAGTTGAGATCCGGCTGCGCCTCGAGGAAATTGTGCAGATAGTACTGCCGGCGGCGCGGATTCCAGGTCCACGACGGCCCGCCGAAGGAGGCCTGCCAGTTGTTGGGCGGCGCGCCGTCGGCTTTGGCGTCGGCCCAGACGTACCAGTCGGCCCTGGGGTTTTCCCGCGAGGCGGCGCTCTGGAGGAACCAGGGGTGGCGCTCGGAGGTGTGGGACCACACCTGGTCGATAATCAGCTTGAGCCCCAGGCCGTGGGCGCGCGCGACCAGGGTATCGAAGTCGGCCAGGGTCCCGAACAGGGGGTCGACGGCGCGGTAGTCGCTGACGTCGTAGCCGAAGTCCTTCATCGGCGAGGCGAAGAACGGCGAGAGCCACAGGCCGTCGACGCCCAGGGAGGCGATGTAGGGAAGCTTCTCGATCACCCCGGCCAGGTCGCCGACCCCGTCGCCGGTCGTATCGCGGAAGCTGCGCGGATAGACCTGATAGATCACCGCCCCGCGCCACCAGTCGGGATCGGGAGGCTCGGTCCGTGGAAAGGCGTTCATGGGCCCCTGAGGACTTACCCCCGGGGGTGACGGAGAGGAAGGGGGCGTCATCCCCTTGCCTTCCCCAGCGGAAAAGCTTCGACACGAGAGGCCATGGATCGAGTCCTTCCCCAGCCGACGCCCGAGACGGCGCATTTCTGGGACGGGTGCAAGGCGGGCGAGCTTTGGCTGCAGCGCTGCACGGCGTGCCGTCATAGCTATTTTCCGCCGCGCGCCTTCTGCCCTGCGTGCGGCTCGCGGGTGGTGGAGGCGTACAAGGCCAGCGGGCGGGCCACGCTCTACAGCTATGTGATCAACCACCGGCCGCGCCCGGACATGGGAAGCGAGCCCCACTCCATCGCCGTGGTCGCCCTCGAGGAGGGGCCCAGGATGATGACCAACATCGTCGGCTGCCCCCAGACCCCGGAGGCGCTGGCGCTCGATATGCCGGTGGAGGTGGTGTTCGAGGCGTTCGGCGAGATCACCCTGCCCCTGTTTCGGCCGGCGGCCCGGTGAAGCCCCGGTCCGTCGCCGTCGTCGGCGCCGCGGAGACCACGCGGCTGGGGAAAATCCCCGACATGTCCGTGATCGGACTGCACGCCGACGGGGCCCTCAACGCCCTGGCCGACGCCGGCTTGAAACCGAGCGATATCGACGGGCTGGCCACCGCCGGCGAGAGCCCGACCGCCGTCGCCCACTATCTGGGGATCACCCCGACCTGGGTGGACGGCACCGCCGTCGGCGGCTGCTCCTTCATGCTCCACGTGCGCCACGCGGTGGCGGCGATCAACGCGGGCCTGTGCCGGACCGTCCTGATCACCCACGGCGAGAGCGGCCGCTCGCGGGTGGGGGCCGGCGGCGGTTATGGCGCGCGGGGCGGCGCCAGCCTGATGGGCCAGTTCGAGGCGCCGTTCGGGGTGACCTCCCCACCGACCATGTTCACGATTCCAGCCCTGCGCTACATGAAGACCTATGGCGTCACCGAGGCGGATCTCGCCATGGTGGCGGTGATCCAGCGCGAGTGGGCGGGGCTCAATCCGCGCGCCAGCCATCGCGAGCCGATCACCGTCGAGGACGTGCTCGCGTCGGACATGATCGCCTGGCCGTTCCGCAAGCTGATGTGCTGCCTGGTCACCGATGGCGGCGGCGCCCTGGTCTTGACCAGCGCCGAGCGGGCGCGGGATTTTCCGAGGCGGCCGGTCCATATCCTGGGGACCGGGGAGAGCGTCGAGACGCCGATGGTCAGCCAGATGGCGGATTTCACCTCGTCGCGGGCCTTCCGGGTGGCGGGGGCGAGGGCCTTCGCGGAGGCGGGGATCGGCCAGGGCGAGGTCGATCATCTGATGATCTACGACGCCTTCGCCCATCTGCCGCTCTATGGGCTGGAGGATCTGGGGTTCTGCAAGCCGGGGGAGGCCGCGTCGTTCATCCGTGACCGGAATACCGCGCCGGGCGGGCGGCTGCCGCTCAACACCAACGGCGGCGGGCTCTCCTACATGCATTCGGGGATGTACGGCATGTACGCCCTGCAGGAGAGTGTGCGGCAGATGCGAGGCGTCGCCCCGGCCCAGATCCCGGGGGCCGCGATCGCGATGAGCCTCGGCGTGGGCGGGATGTTCGGGGCGGCCGGCGCGATCATCTTCGCCAACGAGGCCTGACATGGTCACCCTCTACGAACACCCGCTCTCGCCCTACGCTCAGAAGGTCAAGATCGCCCTGCGCGAAAAGGGGGTCGCCTTCGAGGCCGCCCTGCCCGGCGGCCTAGGCGCGGGCGACGCGGCGGGGGAGTTCGTGGCGGCCAATCCCCGGGCCGAGGTCCCGGTGCTGATCGACGGCGGGACGGCGGTGTTCGATTCGACCATCATCCTGGAATACGTCGAGGACCGCTGGCCGGCGCCCGCCCTGCTGCCGGCCGGCGCGGCCGACCGCGCGCGCGTGCGGATGATCGAGGAGGTGATGGACACCCACTTCGAGGCGGTCAACTGGGGCCTGGGCGAGATCGGCTGGTTCCGGCGGGCGGAGGGCGAGCTGGCGGCGCGCCTGGTCGCCGCCGCGGCCCGCCAGACGCGGGGCTTCTTCGCGTGGCTCGAACGCCAGTTGGGAGATCGGGCCTGGTTCAACGGCGAGGAGTTCGGCTGGGGGGATCTGGCCGTCGCCCCGTTCGTGGGAACCTCGGTCAGGGTCGTCGGCAACGCGCCGGCGGAAGGCTGCGCCATGGCCGCGTGGCTGGAGCGGGCCTCGGCGCGCCCGGCGGTGGCGACGACCCTGGCC
>JACDGF010000335.1 GCA_013815405.1 Caulobacteraceae bacterium
GCCCAAGACCGACCGCCACCCAGGGGACATTCCTACTTGGGGGAATCGGGGGACATTTCTACTTTGCGTTGACAGCGGCGGAATGGCGCATTTCGATCGCCCGAAGATCACACCCATTCGATCCGTGCATGATGGCCGGCGGCGGCGGCGAGGCGCCGATCGCGGGTGATCAGCACGGCGCCCAGCGCCTCGGCGAGGGCCACGTAGACCGCGTCATAGGCGGTGAGATTGTTCCTCAGGTCCCAGACGCGCGGCAAAAGCCAATCGTGGGGATAGCGGCGCAGCGGCAGATCCCCGAGGTCGGCGAGAGCCGCGCGACCGCGTTCGCCCGCGATATCGCCATTTAAGACATAACGACGGATCACCTGGGCGACCTCCACGTCGACCAGATGGGGCGCATACAAGGTCTGACCGGGGGCGAACAGGCGCTTCTCGACCGCCTTGGCCGCCGGCGTGCGCAGAAGCGCCTCGAGCAGGGCCGAAGCGTCGACGACGATCAAAGGCGGTCGCGTTCGGAGCGGACGGCCTCGGCCGGCGCCACGGACGGAGTGACGCCTTCGCGGCGCTCCAGGCGCGCTCGCAGTTCATCGAGCGTCGGCCGCTCGGCCACCTGACGAATTTCATTGAGGAGGTAATCGGAGAGCGACATGCCAGCCAGCGCCGCACGCGACTTGAGCTCGCGGTGGAGCGGGGACGGGACATTGCGAACCTGGATCATAGTGGTCATGTGAAAAACATGAACACATGTGGTCCACATGTCAAGGGGGGCGCCGGGCGGCCTTCTTGGACTTGGAGGCCCGGAGGGCAGGCGTCGGGACGGCGGCCTTGGCCGAGCGGGCAGCCTTCCCGGGCGAGGCCTTCGCCGGCGCCGCGGGCTCGCCGTCCGCCATCTCCAGCCCGAACAGGGCGGAAATGTCGTCGGATTCCAGGATCCTGCCGGCGGCGGGGGCCGGGGCCGACAGGGGTCCGGTCGTGTCCAGGTGGGCCAGCAGGTCGTTCTCGTCCACGTTCCGCAGCCGAAAGAGAAGCTCCGGTTGTTCGTCCAGCCGCGCGCCGACACCGTAGAGCGCCGCGGCGACGTGCTTGCACAGGGAGGCGAAGTCGGGGCAGGTGCAGGAGAACCTGATCTCCGACGGTTTGGGGAAGAGGCCCTGGTCCTGGCGGCAGATCCGCTCCATGACGGCCTTGGAAAGGCGGCCCCGAAGCAATTCCACCAGGGAATCGATGCCGCCCGCGCAATCCCGGCAGATGGAGCGCCAGTGGGCCTCCGGGGCCGCGGCGATCGTGATCCTGACCTCGTAGATCGCCGCGCCGCTGACCAGGGCCTCCACCACCTTGGGCGCGATCTTCAGATCCAGGACCGCGCGGTTGCGCGCATAACTACGCCCGCGGGGTAGGCGGGTTTCGAAATCCCGGTAGCTTTCCAGGTTGTCGCACCAGGCCTTGCCCCAGAAGGTGGCGGCGATCGCGCGGCCCTCGATGATCACCGGGGCGACGGCCTGGCCCTTCTTGCGCAGCTTCTTGATTTCGCGCTCGGCCTGCGCCCGGCGCGCGGCGACCGAGACGTAGGGCGCCCACTCGTCATAATAGCGCGACATCCGCGTCAGTCCTTCATCACCGCGCCCAGGTCGAGGGCGACGAGGCGCAACAGCTCGTCGTCCTTCATTTCGGTCAGCCTGATCTCGCCGGGTCCGGCGAGCAGTTGGTCCGACAAGGCCTTCTTGGCCTCGATCATGGCGTCGATCCGTTCTTCCACCGTTCCCTGGCAGACGAATTTATGGACCAGGACATTCTTTTTCTGCCCGATTCGGAAGGCGCGATCGGTCGCCTGGTTTTCCACCGCCGGGTTCCACCAGCGATCGAAGTGCGCGACGTGGGACGCCGCGGTCAGGGTCAGCCCCGAGCCTCCCGCCTTCAGCGACAGGACGAAGAACGGCGCGGTGTCGTCCTCCTGGAAGGCCCGGACGAGATCCTTGCGATCCTTCACCGCCGTCGCGCCGTGAAGGACGAGGCCCGGCCGGCCGAAAATCCCCGAAAGGAAGGCTTGAAGGGGCGCGGTCATCTCTCGGAACTGGGTGAAGACGAGCATCTTCTCCTGGCGCCCGGCCGCGACCTCGGCGATCTCGCGCAGGCGGGCGAGCTTGCCGCTGTCCGCCTCGGCCCAGGCGTCGTCGCCCAGCCACTGCGAAGGGTGGTTGCAGATCTGTTTGAGCCGCAACAGGGTGGTGAGCACGATCCCCTTGCGTTCGATCCCCTCCGACTCTTTCAGCCTCTCGGCCAGTTCGGCGACCGTCTGGGCATAGAGGGCGGCCTGCTTGTGGCTGAGGGCGCAGTGGGCGGTGACCTCGGTCTTGTCGGGCAGGTCGGCGATCACCGCCTTGTCGGTCTTCATCCGCCGCAGGATGTAGGGGGCCACCAGTTCCCGCAGCGGCCCGTAGGGGTTGTGCTCGCGGTCCGCCAGGCCCTTGGCGTATTTGGCGAATTGCGCGGCGGTCCCCAGCAGGCCGGGGTTGATGAAGTCGAAGATCGACCAGAGGTCGCCCATCTGGTTTTCCACCGGGGTGCCGGTCAGGGCGATGCGCGCGTCCGACTTCAGCGCCTTGGCCGCCCGGGTCTGCTTGGCGTTCGGATTCTTGATCGCCTGGGCCTCGTCCAGGATGACGTACCGCCAGGGCGCCTGGGCCAGCGCCGGCATGCGAAGCAGCGAACCATAGCTGGTGATCGCCAGGTCGAGCTCCGCCAGCCGCTCCGGCGTGACCTGCTTCACCTCTTCCGCCGTCAGGGCGGAGGGATGGACGATTTCGGCGTTCAGGCTGGGGGCGAACCGCGCGATCTCCTCGGCCCAGTTGGCGAGCAGGGACGCCGGCGCCACCAGCAGGCTCGGGCGCCGTTCGCCGCCTTGGCCCGCCCGCGCCAGCAGCAGCGCCAGCACCTGGATCGTCTTGCCCAGGCCCATGTCGTCGGCGAGGCAGGCGCCGAGGCCCAGGCCGGAGAGCAACTTCAGCCATTGCACGCCCGCCTTCTGATAGGGCCGCAGGGTTCCCTCCAGGGCCTCGGGATCGGCGCCGGCGCCGTCGGGCGCGCGCAGGGCCTTCAGGGTGTCCGCGAGCCAGGTCCCCGCGGTCACCCGCGCCCAGTCGGCCGCCTCCGGATCGGCGGCGCCGTCGGTCAAGGCCGCGCCGGCCAACAGGCGCATCGCCTCGGCGAAGGTCAGGCCGTCCCGGTCGGCCAGGGCCTGGGCTTCCTGGAACCGGCCTATCGCGCTTTCCAGGCGTTCGCGGTCGACCTCCACCCACACGCCGCGCAGCAGCCGCAGGGTGTCGGTTCCGGCCAGCAGGGCGGCGATTTCCGCATCGCTCAGCGGCGCGCCCTCGAGGGTCACGCCCATGTCGAAGT
>JACDGF010000336.1 GCA_013815405.1 Caulobacteraceae bacterium
GGTTTCCGGCCGAGGGCGCCGGCTCGGCCCTCCGGGTCCCCGGAGGCGCATATTTCGCGACCCATTCCTCGGTGGTGAGCCTTCGGCGGGGTGGCTCCTCGGGAGCCCAAGGCGGCTCAGGCAGCAGCCCCTTGAGCCGCGCCGCTTCGGCGAGCAGCCCGCGCGCCGCGGTCAGGCCCGCCGCGGTGTCCAACTTGCTGGCCTCCTTGACCAGGCGCATCATCTCCTCGATCACCGGCATGAGGTCCTTGGCGGCGAGCGTCTTTTCCCGCCCGATCTCCGCGACCCGCCGTTTGACCGCCGGATCGGCGGCGCGGCGCCGGGCCCGATGGCCATGGCCGACATAGCCCGCCTCCGCCCACGCCCGCCCCGGGCTCGCGCCCCCGGCCAGCGCCTGGGCGAACGCCTCGTTCCGTGACTTTCCCATCGTCGCCATGACGCGCCCTCGATCCGACTTGCTTGCATTTTGCAACTTCGCGCGGCGCTTGTCAAGCGATGTGAGGCATTATATCATTATGTAGATAATGGCATGAGAGAGGCGAATCATGGCCCACGTCGTGACGATCAACCGGCCGGAGGTCGTCGCCCTGATCGAGGAGGCGGCGATGAAATTCACCGGAGGCGCCAAGACCAAGGTGGTCGGCATGGCCCTGCGCCGCCTGTTGGACGAGGACGCCCGTGGCGGATCCCTGTTCGGGGGCCACCGCGGTTCGGTCCGCGTCCGCGACGGCGTCGATCTCGTCGCGCCGGCTCTGGATGTGGAACCCGACGCCGGCACGGGCCGGGAAATCGAGCGGTGACGGGTGGCCTGCTGCTCGACACCCACATCGCCCTGTGGCTCGACAGCGGCCATGAGAAACTGCGCCCGGTGACCCGCGCCGTGATCGACGATTGTTGGCGGGGCGGCGGGACGATTTTCTTGAGCGCGGTGAGCGCCTGGGAGATCGCCTTGCTCGTCGACGACGGGCGGATCGATCTGGATCTTCCGGTCGACGCGTGGGTCGAGCGCTTCCTGGGCCGGCCCGGCCTGGAAGCCGCGCCGCTGGATTGGCGCGCCGCGTCCCGCGCCTACCGATGGCCCCGTCTCGAACACCGCGATCCGACGGACCGGATGCTGATCGCCACCGCGATCGAACTGCGCTGCCCCCTGGTCACCTACGATGAGCGCATCGCGCGCTTCGGCCGGGCGCATGGCCGGCAGTTCGGCTTCGCCGTCGCCTGACCTTCGCTTCGCGCCGCCTTGAGGATCGGTATGGTCCCGGCCATGGGCGGGCGAGGGACGCCGGCGCATCGGGTGGTCCTGAAACCAAAGGAATGACGAACATGAACCGCCTCCCTCCCCTCGCCGCCCTGGCGATCGTCGCGACCCTGGCTTGCGGCGCCGCCGCCGCCTACCAGGGGCAGGAACTCGCCGGCCAGGCCAGGATCACCCTCGCCCGGGCCCGCGCCATCGCCCTCGAGGCCCGGCCCGGCGCGATCACCGACCAGGAGCTGGAAAAAGAAGCCGGCGGCAGCGGCCTGCGCTATTCCTTCGACATCAAGAGCGCCGGGCGCGCCTACGAAGTCGGCGTCGACGCCAAGACCGGCAAGGTGCTCGAAAACGCGGCGGAGGGAAGCAAGCCGGACTAAGGACCCGTCAAGGAACAGATGAATCGGCGTCAACCAGGCGCGCGCGATGATGTTCGTTCGGGCGTATGAAACGCCAAGAAGCCAAGGAGCCAAGAAGCCGATGAAAACCAATGTCTTGGCGCGAAGCGCCGTTCTCTCTCCTTGGCGTCTTGGCTCCCTGGCGTTTCAAAAGGGTGGGGCCGGTACAACGCCGTTTCGACCGTCTGTCTCCCAACTAATCTTATGCGCCGAGGCGAACGCTGCGGCGCCGGGGTGCGAAAGAAGCGGGGTGACGCCGGCAAAATAGCGGTGCGGAACCGGATTCTGTAGAGTGGCGCGATGAGACGACATGACGCGATCGCCGCCCTCAAGGGGCAATCCGACGCCATGAGGGCGCTCGGAGCGACAGGGCTATATCTTTTCGGGTCCACGGTCCGCGACGGAGCGTCAGGCTCCAGCGACCTTGACGTCTTTGTCGACTACGACGTTCATAGTTCCTTTTCCCTCATTGAACTTGTTGAAATTAAACAACTCCTGGAACTCCGCCTCGGAGTTCAAGTCGATCTGACCACGCGGGATAGCCTGGACCCGCTGCTGCGCGACCGGATCGAGGCGTGGGCCGAACGGATATTCTGATGGAGCGGCTTGTCCGCCCCGCCCTGCGCGCGATCCTCGAAGCGATCGACGGAATCGACGCCGCAAGCCGGGGAAAGAGCCTGGGCGACTACGACGCCGATTGGCTCCTGCGCCACGGCGTTCAGCGCGGCATAGAGATCGTGTCGGAGGCCGCCTGGCGCATTCCGTCGGAATTGCAAGCGACGCGTCCCGAGGTCCGTTGGGCGCAGATCATGGGGATCGGGAACGTCCTGCGGCATGAATATCACCGCGTTTCCGACCGGATCATCTGGAATGTCGTCCAGGTCGATCTACCGCCATTGAAGGTCGCCGTATCGGCGATCGAGGCCAGCTTGGACGAAGGTTCCTGATTTTTCCATGAAGCTCCTCATCGTGGAGGACGACCGCGAGACCGCCGCCTGGCTGAAGCGGGCGCTGGCGGAGGCCGGCCACGTGGCGGACCACGCGGCGGACGGGCGCGACGGCCTAATGCTGGCCGCCGCGGAGCCCTATGACGTCATCGTGCTGGACCGCATGCTGCCCGGGATCGACGGCCTTGCGATCCTGCGCACCCTGCGCGCGGCCAAGGTCGCGACGCCGGTCCTGCTGCTCACGGCGCTCGGCGGCATCGACGACCGGGTCGAGGGCCTGGAGGCCGGGGGCGACGACTATCTGGTCAAGCCCTTCGCCTTCGCCGAGCTGCTGGCCAGGGTCGGCGCCCTGGCCCGCCGCCCCCCGCCCCAGGACCGGCCCACGGTCCTCGCCGTCGCAGACCTCAGGATGGACCTGCTGGCGCGCGAGGTCACTCGCGCCGGCGAGCGCATCGAGCTTCAGCCGCGCGAATTCCAGCTGCTGGAATACCTCTTGCGCCACGCCGGCCGGGTGGTCACCCGCACCATGCTGCTGGAGGCCGTATGGGATTTCCACTTCGATCCCAGGACCAATATCGTCGAGACCCACATCAGCCGCCTGCGCGCCAAGCTGCAGCGCGGCGGCGGCGCGGACCTGATCCACACCGTGCGCGGGGCCGGCTATCGGCTCAACGAGCCGCGCTGAGCCCCGTGTTCCGCTCCGCCAGCGCCCGCCTCGCCGCCGCCTACACAGCGGCCTTCGCCGCCTCGGTGGCGGCCCTGGGAGCCTTCGCCCTCTTCACCACCCGCGCCGCCCTGGGG
>JACDGF010000337.1 GCA_013815405.1 Caulobacteraceae bacterium
GGATCGCGGCGCGCGACGCGGTTCCGGCCCTGGTCCGCGAAGCCGCCATGGGGGCCTATCTGGCCGATCCCCGCGACACCGCCACGGTGCCGGCGACCCTGGATTTTTTGAGCAAGCTCGCCCAGGGCGCCCTGATCTCGCCGGCGTCCACCCGCCTGCTCATCCGGCTGATGACCGCCACCGAGACCGGCGCGAACCGCCTCGGGGCGGGCCTGCCCCGAGGCGCCGCCCTGGCCCACAAGACCGGGTCGGCGCGCACCGATCTGGGCCTCACGCCCGCCACCAACGACGTCGGGATCGCCACTTTGGGAGACGGCCGCCGCGTGGCCATCGCCGCCTATCTCGCCGGTTCGACCGCGACCGAACCGGAGCGCGACCGCCTCATCGCCGACACCGCGCGCCTGATGGCCTCGGCGCTGCGCTGAAGCGCGCCCCTCCACCTTCCCCGCCGACGCGGAAGCCTCTATAGGCCTGCCAAGGCGACTTTCGGCGCGGCCGGGCCAGCCGATACGCCAGCAGCCGGAGCGACCGCTAATCCATGGCCAAGATCAAGGTCGCCCATCCGGTCGTCGACATCGACGGCGACGAGATGACCCGCATCATCTGGCGGATGATCAAGGACAAGCTGGTCCTGCCGTTCCTGGATATCGACCTCGACTATTACGACCTCGGCATTGAACACCGCGACGCCACCGAGGACCGGGTGACCGTCGAGGCGGCCGAGGCGATCAAGCGCTGCGGCGTCGGGGTCAAATGCGCCACGATCACGCCCGACGAGGCGCGGGTGAAGGAATTCCAGCTCAAGAAGATGTGGAAATCGCCCAACGGCACCATCCGCAACATCCTGGGCGGGGTGGTCTTCCGCGAGCCGATCCTGTGCCGCAACGTGCCGCGGCTGATTCCCGGCTGGACCCAGCCGATCATCATCGGGCGCCACGCCTTCGGCGACCAGTACCGGGCCACCGACTTCGTGGTCCCCGGCAAGGGCAAGCTGACCATCCGGTTCGAGGGCGACGACGGGGCGGTGATCGAGCACGAGGTGTTCGACTATCCGGCCGGCGGCGTGGCCCTGGCCATGTACAACCTCGACGCCTCGATCGAGGAATTCGCCCGGGCCAGCCTGACCTACGGGCTGGCCCGCTGCTATCCGGTCTATCTTTCGACCAAGAACACCATCCTCAAGGCCTACGATGGGCGGTTCAAGGACATCTTCCAGCGCGTCTTCGAGACCGAATTCGCCGAGCGCTACAAGGCGGCCGCCATCACCTACGAGCACCGCCTGATCGACGACATGGTCGCCTCGGCGCTGAAATGGTCCGGCGGCTTCGTCTGGGCGTGCAAGAATTACGACGGCGACGTCCAGTCCGACCAGGTCGCCCAGGGTTTCGGCTCGCTTGGCCTGATGACCTCGGTGCTGATGAGCCCCGACGGCCGCACGGTGGAGGCCGAGGCGGCGCACGGCACCGTCACCCGGCATTTCCGGCAGCACCAGAGGGGCGAGAGCACGTCGACCAATTCCATCGCCTCGATCTTCGCCTGGACTCGGGGCCTCGAGCACCGCGCCAAGCTCGACGGCGCCGCGGATCTGGACCGCTTCGCCGCGACCCTGGAAAAGGTCTGCGTCGACACCGTCGAAGCCGGCTTCATGACCAAGGACCTCGCCCTGCTGGTCGGCGACTACCAGGGCTGGCTGACCACCGAAGGCTTCCTCGACAAGGTCGCCGAAAACCTGGAGCGCGCCCTGGCGGCGTAGGCGGGCGGATCATCGCTAACCGGGCGCGCGCTGATGTTCGCTCGAGCCCTATGAACCGCCAAGACGCCAAGGAGCCAAGAGTTCTTTGAAAATCAACGCTTTGTCGCGAGGCGCCGTTCTGTCTCCTTGGCTTCTTGGCGCCTTGGCGTTTCAAAGAGCGGTTCCGAGACAACGCCATTTCGATCTATGTCCGAACGGATCCTAAAACCGCCGCTCCAGCTCGACGCCGAAGCGGAACTGGCTGCCCGCTTCGCCGCGGGCCGGGCCCACCGCGGCGAGCCAGCCGGCGTCGATGTCGATTTCCACCGGCGAGAAGCGCGGGCGCCCCTCCCATTTCACCTGCGGCCCGACGTAGGCCCCCTGGCGCCCCAGAAAGGATCGGTCCGACCCCAGGTCTCCGAACGCCTCGACCCCCAGGCGAAGGGCGCCCACGGTCTGCCAGGTGGCCGAGGCCGCGTAGCCGTATTCGGCGAACCCCTCGCCCTTGGGAACCCCCAGCGGTCGCTCCAGGATCAGGTTGAGCAGGCCCTGGAACCGCCCCTCGGTCTTGGCCAGGAGCAGCTTGGCTTCGGCGATGTCGTCCTCGCCGGCCAGGCCGTGCTTGTATTCGAGGTAGAGGCCGGTATCGACGCCGACGCCCGGTATGCGGCCCAGATATCCCACGCCTTCCACGCCGACGCCATTGAAGCGCGTGGCGACCCCCGGCTCGTTGGCCAGCACCCCCAGCACGGCCAGGCTGATCCGGTCGTTGAAGCCGTGCTCGATCTCCAGCACGGTGGTGGTCTGGCCGTCCAGCGGCCCGCCGACCTCCCGCCCGAGGCGGGTTTCGAACTCGGTCACGCCGTTGAGGACATAGGGGCTGTAGACCTTCTCATCCAGGCGCGGGTCGGCCGCGGCGGCGGTCCCGATCAGCGACAGGAGGGCGCCGAGAGCGCCGGTCAGGGGGCGACCCATGAATCAATCTCCGCGAATGAGAATTGATCGCATATTCTTTCTTGCGAAGGATTGTCAATCGCACTATTGAAGAGGGCGACCCTTCGGAGAAGCCGCCCATGCGCCTCGCCCTCGCCGCCGCCATCCTCTCACTGGCCGCTCCAGCCCTCGCCGCCCCGACCAATGTGGTCATGACCCTCGAGCACCATCGGTTCACCCCGTCCGAGGTCCAGGTCCCGGCCGGCGAGAAGATCACCATCCAGCTGATCAACCGCGACGCGGCGACCGAGGAATTCGACAGCCATGACCTGAAGGTGGAAAAGCTGGTCACCCCCAGCGGGCGCGCCACCTTCTCCATCGGCCCCCTCCAGCCGGGCGCCTACAGCTTCATGGGCGAGTTCCACCCCGCCACCGCCCAGGGCCGGGTGATCGTCGGCGCCCGCTAGTGCTCGCCGCCCTTCTGATCGTCTTTCGCGAGGTCTTCGAGGCCGGGCTGATCGTCGGCATCGTCCTGGCCGCCACCAAAGGCGTCCCCGGGCGGGGCCGATGGATCGCCGGCGGCGCCGCGACCGGCCTGGCCGGGGCCGCCCTGGTCGCCCTGTTCGCCGACGCCCTTTCCAACGCCCTGGCCGGGGTCGGCCAGGAAACCTTCAACGCCGCCATCCTGATCGCCGCGGTCCTGATGTTGTCCTGGCACAGCCTGTGGA
>JACDGF010000338.1 GCA_013815405.1 Caulobacteraceae bacterium
GGCGCGGGCCTACTTGGTCCGCGCGCGAGCCGGCATGGGCATGCTCCAACACGGCCATCGCGGGGCCGAAATGGTCTGTGTGCTGAAAGGCGCCTACACCGATCGCGGCGAGGTCCATGGCCCCGGCGATTTCGCGGAGAATGACGAGAGCGTCGATCATACGCTCACCGCCACGGGCGACGGCGAATGCATCTGCCTGATCGCCGCCGAGGCCACCGTCGTTCCCCATGACTGGATCGGCCGCCTGCTCCAGGCTTTCGCGGGCATCTGATGGGCCTCGCCGCTTCCGTCCTCGCGGCCCTGCTCGCCCTGGCCGCGCCCTCCGGGTCGCGCGTCACCCACGATCTCGCCTACGGCCCCGGCGAGCGGGGCCGCCTGGACGTCTACCGGCCTCGCCGGCAGGCCGCCGCCCCCGAGCCCCTGGTCGTGTTCCTCTATGGCGGCGGCTGGCAGTCGGGAGACAAGGCCTTTTACCGTTTCATCGGCGCCACGCTCGCCTCCCGAGGCCTGGTCGTCGCCATCCCCGACTACCGGGTGTTCCCGCAAGTCCGCTATCCCGACTTCTTGCGGGACAACGCCCTGGCCGTGCGCTTCGCCAGGGACCACGCCGCCGAGTGGGGCGCCGACCCGGGTCGCCTGTTCCTGGTCGGCCACTCCGCCGGGGCCTACGATGTCGCCATGCTGGCCCTGGATCGGCGGTGGCTGGGCCAGGCGGGCCTCGATCCGCGCCGGGACATCGCCGGCGCCGTCGGCCTGGCCGGCCCCTATGATTTCCTGCCCCTGCGCGACGAAAAGCTGAAAATCATCTTCGGGCCCGAGCAGACCCGCGCCGACACCCAGCCGATCAACCACGTCGACGGCCGCGCGCCGCCGATGCTGCTCCTGGCCGGCGACAAGGATCGGGTGGTCGATCCGGGCAATGCAACGCGCCTGGCGGCCGCCATCGCGACGCGCGGCGGCGAGGTGGAGGCTCGCATCCTTCCGGATCTCGGCCATGTGGGCGTGCTGACCGCGATCCTCGGCCCCTTCCGCCATCGCGGGCCGGTGCTCCGGTCCATCCTGGACTTCATAGCGCGCCGCCCCGCCGTCGATGCGGCAAGGCTGGCCGCGTGATGGGCCTCACCGGCGTCGCCACCCGGGCCGTGGAGCGTGGCCCGCTGCCCGACGCCCTGACCCGCCTGGGCGTCGGCTATCTGGTCCGCCGCGCCGCTCGCGGGCTCGAGGCCCTATCCCCGGACGGCGACGCCGCCTTCGCCGCCGAAATGCTGGGCCGCCCCATCGCCGAAAACACCCAGGCGGCCAACACCCAGCACTATGAGGTCCCAGCCGCGTTCTTCCGCCTCGTCCTGGGCCCGCGGCTCAAATATTCCAGCGGCCTCTATGAAACCGCCGCCTCCAGCCTGGCGCAGGCCGAGGATCATGCCTTGGCCCAGACCTGCCTCCACGCCGATCTCGCCGACGGCCAGGAGATCCTGGAACTGGGCTGCGGCTGGGGCTCGCTCAGCCTGTGGATGGCGCGGCGGTATCCCTCATCGGGGATCACGGCGGTCTCCAACTCCCATTCGCAGCGGGCGGCGATCGAGGCGGAGGCCAGGGCGCGAGGCCTGACCAACCTTACCGTGATCACCGCCGACATGAACCATTTTCACACCGACCGCCGTTATGATCGGGTGGTGTCGGTGGAGATGTTCGAGCACATGGCCAACTGGCGCGAGTTGCTTGGCCGGATCGCCGGCTGGATGGCGCCGGGCGGCCGGCTCTTCGTCCACATCTTCACCCATCGCGACCGGCCCTACCGGTTCGACGCGACCGACGACGCCGACTGGATCGCCCGCCACTTCTTCACCGGGGGCATGATGCCCAGCCACGGCCTGATCCGCTGCTTCGGCGATCTCTTCGAGGTGGAGGCGGAGCAGCGCTGGAGCGGCGAGCACTATCGCCACACCGCCGAGGATTGGCTGGCCAACTTCGACGCCCACGCCGGCGCCCTGACCCCGGTGCTAAGGGAGACCTACGGCGCGGAGGCCGGCCTGTGGCGGCGACGCTGGCGGCTGTTCTTCCTGGCCACGGCGGGCCTGTTCGGCGCGGCGGGCGGCGAGATCTGGGGGGTCAGCCACTATCGGCTGAAGGCGGCGGCGTGATCGCGCGCTGGCTCGTCGCCTACCTCGCGAGCGGGCTCGTGGTCGCCGCCCTGGACGCGGTGTGGCTCACCTTGACCAATGCGCGGCTCTATCGGGCGGCCCTGGGCGCGATCCTGACCCCCGGCTTCCGCCCGGTTCCGGCGGTGCTCTTCTACCTGCTCTATCTGGCCGGCGTGGTGATCTTTGCCGTCGCCCCGGCCATTCGCGACGGGCGCTGGACGACGGCCGCGATGATGGGCGCCCTCTTCGGCCTCTTCTGCTACGCCACCTACGATCTCACCAACCAGGCGACCCTCATCGTCTGGGCGACCCGGATCACCGTCCTCGACATCGCCTGGGGAACCGCCCTCACCGCCGCGGGCGCCACTGCCGGCTATCTGGCGTCCGCGCTGGTGAAGCGAGGCGGGTAAGGGGGGCTCGGCTCCCAGCATCCGTCCCGGCGCTTGCGCCCCATGCCGCGACGCACCATAAACGCCCAGCCACCGCGCGCGTGACGAGGATTCGCTCTAAAATGACCGTCCGCCGCAATCCTTGGTTCAGCCTTTCCATGGACGCCATGCGCCTGGGCTTCGAAGCCCAGAGCGTCATCGGCCTGCGGATGGCCAAGGCGGCCTGGGGCGGGCCGGCGGCGCGGGACGAGGCTGAACTCATGGTGGCCGAGAAGACCCAGGCCGCGGTCGACGCCCAGTTCATCCTCGCCAAGAGCGTCATGACCGGCGAAGGCCATCTTGGCCCGGCCCGGGCGATGGCGCTGTTGCGCCGCCGGGTGAAGGCCAACCAGCGTCGCCTCAGCCGGGGCCGCTGATTCCGGGACGCGCCGGGGCTATGAAGACCTATAATCTCGACCTGCGCCACGCCCCGTCCAAGCGCCGGTTGAACGCCCTGCCGGACAACCGCCTGGCCCCGCTCAAGCAACGCCTGGCCGGCGACGCCGCCGCCATCGCCTGGGCCCAGGCCGAACTGTTGGAGTTCGCCCGCCGCCGCCGGGGCGAGAACTTCCGCTACCTCGAGGCCGCCCTCACCGAACTCCTCCCGTTCGGCGAGGACCTGGACGGCAAGGACTACCGCCGCCTCGGCCGCTGGGTCAGCAACCCCGACGGCCTGGTCTGGCGCGACGCGGCGGGCGGAGCGCCCGACGGCGCCTGAGCGGCTTCCCTTTCCCCCCCCGGCTACGTCAGGCGCGCCTCTTGAACACCTCTCCCGAAGGGAGAGGGAGGGGCCCATGGCGAAGCCATGGGAGGGTGAGGGGTT
>JACDGF010000339.1 GCA_013815405.1 Caulobacteraceae bacterium
GCCGCGGCCTCCTGGGGCCCCTTCCCCGGGTGCAGGGCGCCCTGGCGGCCAGGGCCGCACCCGCGCGCCGGGGAAGCGAGGCGATGCGGTGACGCCCGCCTGCGTCGCAGACTACCGCGACGCCGCCCGGCGACGGCTGCCGAGGGTATTGTTCGACTACATCGACGGCGGCGCCTATGGCGAGACGACCTTGGCCGCCAACGTCGAGGACCTGCGGCGCCTGACCCTGCGCCAGCGCGTGCTGCGCGACGTCTCCCAACTGTCGACGACGACCGAAATCTTCGGCCAGGCCCTCTCCATGCCGGTGGTGCTCGCGCCGATCGGGCTGGCCGGCCTCTATGCGCGACGCGGAGAGGTCCAGGCTGCCCGGGCGGCGAGGGCGGCCGAAGTTCCCTTCGCCCTGTCGACCATGGGGGTCTGCGACCTGGAGGAAGTCGCCGGGGCCGCCACCCCTCCCTGGTTCCAGCTCTATATGATCCGCGACCGAGGATTCATGACGGAACTGCTGGACCGGGCGGCGCGGGCGGCTTGCCCGGTGCTGGTGTTCACCGTCGACCTGCCGGTCCCCGGCGCCCGCTATCGGGACACGCGCAACGGAATGACGTCGCATGCCCCGACGGCGAGGGTCGCCCGGGCCCTCGACGGGCTTCGCCATCCCCGCTGGCTATGGGACGTCCATATCCGCGGCCGCCCCCATGCCTTGGGGAACCTGGCCAGCGCCGAGACCGGTCTCGACGACCTGAGCCGGTTCTGGAGCTGGACCCGACGCAACTTCGATCCGTCGGTGACCTGGAAGGACATCGACTGGGTGCGGGACCGTTGGCCCGGCCCGATCGTGCTCAAGGGCGTATTAGACGCCGAGGACGCGCGGGAGGCGCGCCGATGCGGCGTCGACGGCGTGGTCGTCTCCAACCATGGGGGTCGTCAGCTCGACGGCGTCGCCTCGGGGATTGCCGCCTTGCCGGCGGTGGCCGAGGCGGTGGGCGGGGATCTGACCGTGCTGATGGATGGTGGCGTTCGCTCGGGCCTCGATGTGCTCAAGGCCCTGGCCGCCGGCGCGAAGGCCTGCCTGATCGGCCGCGCCTGGGCCTGGGCCCTGGGCGCCCGGGGAGAGGCCGGCGTCAGCCACGTCCTGGCCATCCTGCGCGAGGAACTGCGTGTCGCCATGTCCCTTACCGGCTGCACGGATGTCCGCGCGGCGGGGCGGGAGCTGTTGGAGGGGTGAGCGCTTCCTCCCTCCCCTCATGGGGAGAGACAGACGGCGCCTGGCGCCGTCAGGGTGGGGAGGTCTTGAACATCCGCGATGCGCGGGAAGCGTCACACTTCCCCACCCGCCGATGCTTCGCATCGTCCGCCCTCCCCATGAAGGGGAGGGAGGGGAGGAAGTCTCAGCCCGCGGGCTGGGCGGCGCGCTTGGCCTTGACCTGTTTCTTGATCTTCAGGGCGCGCGGCGACAGGGTCTCGTCGCGGGCCTTGGCGAGGAACGGATCGAGCCCGCCGCGGAAATCGACGGTCCGAAGGGCGGCGTTGGAGATCCGCAGCTTGAACACCTGCCCCAAGCTTTCCGAGTGCAGTTTGGCTGGTCCCAGCGCCGGCAGGAAACGCCGCTTGGTCTTGATGTTGGAGTGGCTCACGTTGTGGCCGGTCATCGGACCGACCCCGGTGAGTTCGCAGCGGCGTGACATGGCGAGAGGGCTTTCGCTTGAGAGAGGGGCGGCCCCGCTCGGGAGGCGGGCGATATAGGGGATGGCGCCTTTGCGCGTCAAGACCCCGAACCCTGGCCAGCCGAGCGGCATTGTGATCGAAACCGGCAAAGATACAATAGCTTGTAGGGAACGAACGCCGAATAGGGGGCAAGTCAGCGATTCGGTCACCTTTCGTTTCTCCCCTGTTCACCATCGGCCGCGACCGGCATTAAGGCGCGCCGCGCCGCCATTGACAACCCAAGCCCCCGCGCGGAAAAACACGCCGGCGCGCCCAGGCGCCGCGCCCCATCCGCCCGCGAGCCCTTGATGACCTATATCGTCACCGACGCCTGCATCAAATGTAAGTACATGGACTGCGTGGAAGTGTGCCCGGTGGATTGCTTCTACGAGGGGGAGAATTTCCTGGTCATCAGCCCCGACGAGTGCATCGATTGCGGGGTGTGCGAACCGGAGTGCCCGGTGGACGCCATCAAGCCCGACACAGAGGACGATCCGGACGGCAAGTGGCTCAAGGTCAACACCGACTATGCGCGCATCTGGCCCAACATCACGGTCAAGGGAACCCCGCCCGCCGACGCCGAGCAGTACGAACGCGAAACCGACAAGCTCAGCCGATATTTCAGCGAGAAGCCGGGCCAGGGTTCCTGACTCAGATTTGCCGCGATACCAGCCTCGCCGAGCGCGACTTTCGCGCGGGTCGCCAAGCCTTTCAAACCGCACATTTTTGTGCTAGGTTTCTCCATATCAAGCGCGACTCGGATGAGACGTTCCGGCGCCCAGGAGGCGGCGGCGCCCCCGCGAGCGGGCGTGAAGGATCGTTGCCGAAGGCTCTGGATCAGAGGACTAAGCCCATGCCCGCCAGGAACGACTTGGACTTCAAGATTGGCGACCACGTCGTCTATCCCGCGCACGGAGTCGGGGTGGTGGTGGGCGTCGAGACCAAGGAATTCGCCGGCACGCCGTTGGAAGTCTATGTGATCACCTTCGACCACGAGAAGATGATGCTGCGGGTGCCGACCCGCAAAGCCAAGACCGCCGGCCTGCGCGCCCTGGCGGAAGGCAATGTGGTCTCCCAGGCGCTCACCACCTTGAAGGGCCGCGCCCGGGTCAAGCGCACCATGTGGAGCCGCCGGGCCCAGGAATACGAAGCCAAGATCAACTCCGGCGACCTGATCTCGATCGCCGAGGTGGTGCGCGACCTGCACCGCTCGGAAACCCAGCCCGAACAGTCCTATTCCGAACGCCAGCTCTATGAGTCGGCGCTCGATCGCATGGCCCGCGAAGTCGCGGCGATCGAACGGATCGACCGCGACGCGGCCATCAGCCTGCTGCACAAGTCCCTGCAGAAAGCCGCCTGAAGCGGCGCGCGCCTCTAGTCAAAGCCCGCCGCGGATTTCATGGCGCCGGGGCCTTCCGCGGCCGTTGTCGACCGGGCCGATGCGCTCGAACGCGGCGAAGTACTGTTCCTGCCGGATCGACCCTTTCGGCTGAACCCGGACGAGGCGTCGCTGCTATCGCCCCAGGTCTCCGACGGGCGGGCCAAGACCATCAGCTTCGATCCGGCCACCGGCGACGTGGGGGGCGCCGCGCCATCGGACCAGGAGCGCTTGCGCGGGCTGCTGGCGCGCTATGCCGCCTGGGCCCAAGC
>JACDGF010000340.1 GCA_013815405.1 Caulobacteraceae bacterium
TCACCCTCACTCGCCTGGGCGCTCTGGCCGCCGACTGCCTGGCCCGGGCCGTGGCGCGAGGAGTTTATGAGGCGACGGCCTGGCCAGGCGCCGGCGAGCGCTGCTGGCGCGATCTGGGGTGAGAAGGGACGGTCGCGATCATGCTTCGCGACAGCGGTCCACGCCAAACCCTCTCCAAGACCGTCATGGCCGGGCGCCAGTCCCGGCCATCCATGATCTCGAAGCAGCCATGGCCGCGCCCGGCGCGGCCATCCAATGGAAGGCGTTCATGGATCACCGGGACTGACGCCCGGCGATGACGGAGGGTGGGAGGCGCCGCACGATCTCCTCGACCTGCGCCGCGACGGACTGGTCGATGTCCACGACGATCGGGTGTTCGTCCGGCGCCGGGGGCTCCAGATCCTGGAGCTGGCTGGGCAGAAGGCTGGGGGGCATGAAGTGGCCCCGGCGGCGGGCGAGGCGAGCGGCGAGCACCGCTGGCGTGCCTTGCAGATAGACGATCCGCACCTGAGGGCGCCCTCGGGTCAGGCCGTCGCGGTAGGCGCGTTTGAGGGCCGAACAGGTGACGATCCCCGGCTCGCCGGCAGCGGCCTGGCCATCGATCCAGGCCCCGATCGCCGCCAGCCAGGGCGCGCGGTCGGCGTCCGTGAGGGGGATCCCGGCCGCGAGCTTGGCGATGTTGGCCGGCGGGTGGAGCGCGTCCCCCTCCTGGAAGGGCCAGCCGAGCCGCTCCGCCAGGGGCGCCGCCACCGTCGACTTGCCCGATCCCGACACCCCCATGACCACCAGGATCGGCGGCGCGGTCATCGGCAGAGCGGCCGCCAATGGCGCCCGTCGCGGGCGAGGAGCGCGTCCGCCGCCTTGGGCCCATCGGAGCCGGCGGCATAGGCCTGCGGCCCGCCCGCCCCCTTCCACGCGTCGAGGAAGGGCATCACCGCCCGCCAGGCGAACTCGATGTCGTCGGCCCGCTTGAACAGGGTCTGGTCGCCGATCAGGCAGTCGTAGATCAGGGTCTCATAGCCGGTGGCCGGCTCGGACTGGAAATAGTCGGCGTAGCAGAAGTCCATGGCCACCTTGGCCAAGGTCACGTCGGGGCCGGGCCGCTTGGCCTCGAAGTGAAGGCCGATCCCCTCGCGGGGCTGGATCTGCAGCACCAGGTCGTTGGGCTCGGACGGCCCCTCGGCGACGTCCTGGAAGAGGGTGTGGGGCGCGGGCTTGAACTGGATGGCGATGTGGGTGTCGTGGGCGTTCATCGCCTTGCCGGTGCGCAGGTAGAACGGCACCCCCGCCCATCGCCAGTTGTCGATCGAGAGCTTCACGGCGACGAAGGTTTCGGTCCGGCTCGCGGGATCGACATTGGGCGCGTCGCGATAAGCGACTATCTTCCGGCCGTCGACGGTCCCGGCGCGATACTGGCCGCGGGCGGAATCGGCGAGGGCCTGACCAGGCGTCTGGTGGCGGATGGCTTCGATCACCCGGCCCTTTTCGGCCCGCACCGCGTCCGGGGCGAAGGAGTTGGGCGGCTCCATGGCAACCATGGCCAGCAGCTGGAAGAGGTGGTTGGGCACCATGTCGCGCAGGGCCCCGGCCCGGTCGTAATAGGCGCCGCGCAGTTCGACCCCGACCGTCTCGGCGGCGGTGATCTGCACCGAATCGATATGCATCCGATTCCACAGGGGCTCGAAGACGCCGTTGCCGAACCGGGTGACCATGATGTTGCGGACCGTCTCCTTGCCCAGGAAATGGTCGATCCGGTAGATTTGGCTTTCGTCCAGGCAGCGGCCGATCCGGCGGTTGAGGGCCTTGGCCGAGGCCAGGTCGTCGCCGAACGGCTTTTCGATCTCAACCCGGCGAAAGGCGCCCGCCGGCGCGCGGGTGAGCCCGGCCTTGGCCAGGCGCTCGACGATGTCGCCGAAAAAGCGCGGCGCGACCGCCAGATAGAAGAGCACGCTGGGCGCCGCCCCCTCCGCCGCCTCCAGGGCGCTCGCCAGCCGCTGGTAGGTGGCGTCGTCCTCGAAATCGGCGACCCGGTAGGAGAGCCGATCCGCGAGCCAGGTCCAGGCCTTGGGGTCGATCCTGGCCGCGCCGAATTCGCTGTCCTTGCTGGCGGCGAGGCTCTCGAGGAAGTCGCCCAGGCCGAGGCGGAAGGATTCATCGTCGCCCGCCCCGTGGTCCACGCCGATGACCTTGAAGCCGTCCGCCAGCAGGCCCGCGCGGGACAGGTTGTAGAGGGCCGGGACCAGCAGCCGCTTGGCCAGATCCCCCCCCGCCCCGAAGATCACCATGGCGCAGGCGGGCGCCTTGGGTGGGGGAGGGGATTTCGCCATGCTTTAGAGCCTCACCAGGCGGACCGGGTCATTTATCAAGAAACGTCATAGCCGGGGTCAGTCCCGGCTACCCATGAGCACAATCGCGAGTCGTGGTCGCGCAGGGCGCGGCCAACCCACGGAAGGCGTTCATGGGTCACCGGGACTTACGCCCGGTGATGACGGAGTGGGGGTGGACCACTACACCTTGGCCTTGTCTTCGATGTGGCCGCCGAAGCCCATGCGCATGGCGGAGAGGAGCTTTTCGCCGAAGGTGTGGGTCTCGCGGGAGCGGAAGCGGGCGAAGAGGGCGGCGCTGAGCACCGGGACCGGCACCGCTTCCTCGATCGCCGCGTCGACCGTCCAGCGGCCCTCGCCGCTGTCGTCGACCACGCCGGAAAAGGCGGCGAGCTTCGCGTCGCCGGCCAGGGCCGAGGCGGTGAGGTCGAGCAGCCAGGAGGAGATCACGCTGCCGCGGCGCCAGACCTCGGCGATGTCCGCCAGGTCGAGGTCGTAGCGCTCGGCGCCGGGCGCGGCGGCCTTGCCCGCCAGGACGTCGAAGCCCTCGGCATAGGCCTGCATCAGGCCGTATTCGATGCCGTTGTGGACCATCTTGACGAAATGGCCGGCGCCGACCGGGCCGGCATGGATATAGCCTTGCTCGGCCCGCGCGTCCGCGCTCGCCAAGCGCTTCGTGCGGGGGATGTCACCGAGGCCGGGGGCGAGGGCGGCGAAGATCGGGTCCAGCCGATCCACCGCCGCCTTCTCGCCGCCGATCATCATGCAATAGCCGCGCTCCAGCCCCCACACCCCACCGGAGGTGCCGACATCCACATAGCCGATCCCCTTGGGGATCAGGGCCCCGGCGCGGCGGATGTCGTCGCGGTAGAAGCTGTTGCCGCCGTCGATCACCGTATCGCCCTTGGAAAGCGCCTCGCCGAGCGCCGCGACGGTCTCCTCCGTGGGGCCGCCGGCAGGCAGCATGACCCACACCGCGCGCGGCGCGCTCAGGCGGGAGACGAGATCGGCCAGGTCCCGCG
>JACDGF010000341.1 GCA_013815405.1 Caulobacteraceae bacterium
TGGTTCGGCCGCCCGCCGGCGGCACGGACGCCGGCCGCGCTGGCCCCCAGCGCCTGAAGACCGCCAAGGAGCGGACGCCCTCCTCCCAAGCCTGGCTCGAGCGGCAGATCAACGACCCCTTCGTGGTCGAAGCCAAGGCCCGGGGCTACCGGTCGCGCGCGGCGTTCAAGCTGGCCGAGATCGACGACCGGTTCGGCCTGATCCGGCGCGGCGCGCGGGTGATCGACCTGGGTTGCGCCCCGGGGGGCTGGATGCAGGTCGCCGTGGAGCGCGGCGCCGGCGCGGTGGTCGGGGTCGATCTGCTTCCCGTCGCGCCGCTCGCCGGGGGCACGATCGTGCAGGCCGACTTCACCGACCCCGGCTGCGGCGACCGGCTGATCGCGTTGCTCGGCGGCCCGCCGGACCTCGTCCTCTCCGACATGGCCCCCAACACCACCGGCCACCGCCAGACCGATCATCTGCGTATCGTCGGCCTGATCGAAGCGGCGGTGGAATTCGCCGTCGCGGCGCTGAAACCCGGCGGCGCCTTCGTCTCCAAGGCCTTCCAGGGCGGCGAGACGGCGGGCCTGCTCGCTCTCCTGAAGAGGGAGTTCACCGAAGTGCGGCACATCAAGCCCAAGGCCAGCCGCGCGGAAAGCTCGGAGCTCTACCTGCTGGCCAGGGGGTTCAGGCGTTTCCCCTAACCGGCCACATGGGGCAGATCCAGGACCACGATCCGCCAATCGACATTCTCCTCCACCATCATCGCGGCGATCTGGGCGGCCAGTTCGGTGACCGCTTCGAGGCGCGGCGCCGTCGCCTGGCCGGACAAGGCCACGATGCGAAGCCTCATCGCCTCGAATCCCTCGGCCATGGCGCGGGATCGCTTCTGCAAGCGGGCGAATTCCCCCTGATTGTTGATCGATGCAAGGGCCGCGCCCAGGGCCGGCAGGAAGACCGAGATGAGGATCAGCCACGGCGTCACGAACGCCATGTCGAGGGGCGCGACCATGGGCAGCAACCAGTTGAGTACGACACCGGCGATGGTGACGCCGAAGAGGGTCAGCGCCCACCGATGCAGGCGATGGTGGATAGTGCTCATGCGTTGGCAATTGACCTCATGAAAACCCAGCTGCCCGCGCGCCGCGATTCCCGTGTCGGACGCGACGCCGATGAAATCCAGCAGATGCTCCAACTGTTCGCGGATGTAGGCGCCGTCGACGCGGGCGTCGGGAAGGCCCACGGCGCGGGCGATGGCCCTCATCCGCCAGTACATCCAGCTGCGGGTCGGATCGCCGTAGTTCGCCAGATGAGTCGCCGCGCGCGGCAGGGGACGCCCGCGGCCCAGGGGAATGAGGATCCGAAGCTCGCGGATGAGTTCGGCCAGGACCCGATATTCCGTCCATCTCTGGTGCCATCGCCGCTTACGGGCCAGGTAGGGAATCGCGACCATGAAGATGAGGATGACGGCGTCCACGACAACGAACGCGGCGGTCAGAAATGGGCGGTGCTGGAAATGGGCGGCGACCGGCAGGAGGGCGGTTAAGACCGCGCCGGCCGCCAGCAGCGAAGACCAGACGAAGGCGCTGCGGTGGGCGTCCGCGTAGCGGTCCGCCAGCTTGTCGGCCCAGGCATAGCGGGAGCGAAGGGCGGCGTTGATCCATGAGATGGCCGGGGTGGGCTGGGGACATCCGTCGGCTGTGGGATCGTTCAGAACCGGCCACTCGGCCCGTATTTGATCGACGAAGTCGGGCACCCGCAGCGGCGGAAGGCGCAGGCCCGCCCCGCCAAGGAAATCGCGGGACAGCTTCCAGATGAAGGCGAGGTTCCACCTTGGCTTGCGTTCGGCATTGTAGTCTCCGAGCCGGGCGCGGGTGGTGTCCTCCGCGGACTCCGGGGGCGGGAGCCCGAGTTCCGCTTTCACCACCTCCAAGAGAGCGTCGCGCAGGCGCCGTTCATCTTCGGCGGGCTCGATGTCGATCGGCGCCGCGACGCAATTTCCCTCGGAATCGACGCAGTCGAGATCCTCGCTACGTCGCAGCAGCTTCCAGCCATGCGGCGCGCGCGAATCGATCCACAGGGTCGGCACGCCCAGATCGAGCGCCTGGCGCAGGGTGTCCACCGTGCCGCCCGTCCCCCGGGAGGCGCCGCCATCCCACACCGCGACCAGCAGGTCCGACTGGTTGAGCACCACGCACCCGGCCGCCTCATAGGCCTCGTCGTGGCGATCCCGGCGCCCGTCCAATTGGAATCGCGTCAGACCGCCGATGGCCGCGGCCTGGGTCAGCAGCGCCTTGAAACGCGCCAGGGAATCGCTCTCGAACGAAGAAGCGGACTGGAAATCCTGTTCGTACTCCGCCTGGGCGAAGGGCATGATGCAGCAGAGTTCATAACCCAGGCGCAGCGCTTCCTCGGCGAACAGGCGGTCGGCGCCCTCGGCCAGAGGCGAGTTGGCGCGCAGGCAGGGCGCCTCGCCGGCCGCGTAGAAGCGGGCGTCCGGGTTCTTTTCAAAGTCCGCGACGGCGTCGGCGACGGCGCCCAGGGCCTGGGCCAGCCGCGCGCGCACCGCCTCAAGCCCCCCATTGTCCTGGGGCAGACGGTCCGGCCGGTGTCCGACGACGCCGACCCGAAACACGATCGGCAAGCGGGGCGGGGTGGCGCGCGCCGCCCTCATGCGGCGGGCCGGCGGCGGGGCTTCGATGTCGAAATGCTGATAGCCGCCCCCAACCTTTCGGTGTCCGCACGCGATCCTACCCCGGACGGCCGCGCGCTCGCCAGTGTGTTCCGGCGCCCGGGTTGAGTCGCGCCGGGCTTTGTGTTGTCCTCGGTCCTTGCGGGGGACGGGGTTATGGGAGACGAGCGCCGCTATTGGGCGTTTCTCAGCTATAGTCACACCGATCACGTCTGGGCCGACTGGCTCCACGGCGCGCTGGAGACCTATCACGTTCCGGCTCGGCTCGTGGGCCGCCCGACGCGCATGGGGCCCGCTCCCCGACGGTTCAATCCCATCTTCAAGGACCGCCAGGAGCTAGCGGCGAACGCCAACCTCCGCGAGGAGGTGCGCCGGGCCCTCGCGCACTCCGCCTTCCTGATCGTGATCTGCTCGCCGGCCGCCGCGCGCTCGCCCTGGGTGGAAGAGGAGATCGTCCGCTTCAAAGTCCTGCACGGTGAAGAACGGGTCCTGGCGGTGATCGTCGGGGGCGCCCCACGGGCCTCCTTCATGCCCGGCCGCGAAGACCAGGAGTGCTTTCCCGCCGCCCTGCGCGTGCGCGTCGGCGCCGACGGGACGCTCACCGCCGAGCGCGCCGATCCGATCGCCGCCGACCTTCGGCCCGCCGGCGATGGCCGCCGGCTGGCC
>JACDGF010000007.1 GCA_013815405.1 Caulobacteraceae bacterium
CTCATAGATCGGCGCGCGCATCTGGGCGTGGGTGTCCGGGTTCTGGCGCAGCAGGTCGAACACCTGCTGGGCCTGGTCGCCATAGCGCATCGCCTCTTCGCGCATGGCCTGGCTCAATTCCTGCTCGGTGACGACCACGTTCTCGCGCCGGCCGATCTCCGCCAGCACCAGGCCCAGCCGCACCCGCCGCTCGGCGATCCGCCTGTATTCCGCGCGCAGGGCCTCCTCGGTCTTGCCCTCGTCCTCCGGCGAGCGGGCTCCTTCGGCGTTGTCCTTTTCGACCTGGCGCCAGATACCGTCGAACTCGGCCTCCACCATGCGCGGCGGCAGGGCGATGTCGTGACGGCCGTCGAGGGCGTCGAGCAGCGCCCGCTTGAGCTTGAATCGCGAAGCGCCCTGATATTCCTTCTCCAGATTCGCGCGCAGGGCCTCGGTCAGGGCCGCCAAGTCCTTCATGCCCAGGCGCTCGGCGAGGGCGTCGTCGGCCTTGGCCGCCTTGGGCGCCAGCACCTCCGTGACGGTCACCTCGAATTGCGCCTGCTTGCCCCTCAGGCGTTCGACCGGATAGTCGTCGGGGAACGCGGCCGTGACGGGCGTCATGGCGCCCACCGAGGCGCCGACCAGCTGCGCCTCGAATCCCGGAAGGAATTGACTGGACCCCAGCACCAGCCGCACGTCCTTCGCCTCGCCGCCCTCGAAAACGGCGCCGTCGATACGCCCGACGAAATCCACCACCACCTGATCGCCTTCCCGGGCCTTGGGGGATTCGCCGGATCGCGGTTCATAGGTGCGGTTCTGGTTCACGACCTCCGCGAGCGCTTCGTCCAGTTCCTCCGGCGCGGGCCGATAGATCAGGCGCGTAAGATCGAGCGTCGAGACGTCGATCGGGTCGAACTCCGGCATGACCTCGACGTCCAGGTCATAGGCGAGGTCTTCGCGGCCCGCGAGCACCTGCGTCATATCCGACGAGGGACGCAGGTCCGGCCGGGAGGCGATGCGCAGCCCATGGTCCTCGAGCACCTTTTGCGAGGTCTCATTGAGGGTCTTTTCGATCACCTCGCCCATCAGGGCCTTGCCATAGAGCCGCCTGACATGGCCATGGGGCACCTTGCCCGGCCGAAAACCCTTGAGATTCAACGTCGGCGTGATCTCGGCGATGCGCGCGTCCAGCAAGGCCCCCAACTCCATCGCCGGCACGCGAACGCCGTAGCTCCGACTGAGGCCCTCGCCCGGCTTTTCAACGACTTGCATGCGGCTATCCCAAACCTTCGCGCCCGCGAGCCCGGGCGCCAAACAAAAACGCCGCCGCCAAGATCCTTGAAACCTGGCAGGCGGCGCGAAACGAGGGGCGTCTTATGTCACGGCCGACGTGGACCCTTCAAGCCCCGCGAGAGCCTGGTGCGGATGAGAGGACTCGAACCTCCACGCCTCTCGGCGCTGGAACCTAAATCCAGTGCGTCTGCCAGTTCCGCCACATCCGCTCTAGCCGGCCGGCGCCTTATCCCGCGGGGGCCGCCTTGGAGGCAAGGCATCTTTCCGGCGCGGGATCGGCGGATCGGTTCTATAGATCGGCCCGCTCGTCACGACCGCCAACCCGCCCGATTTATCCCTGACCGCGCCCTTGACCCTCAACGATCTGACGACGCCGGTCATCTGGGCGATGATCCGCGGCGAGATCGGCGCCTGGAAACGCGCCGGGCGGAGCCCGCGGTTCTGGTGGCGCGACGACGACGCCCGCCGGCCGACGGAGGCGCTCGACCGGCTGTTGAAACTGTCCGAGGCCCACGCCGTCCCCCTCGCGCTGGCGGTCATACCGGATGTCGATCTGTCCGATCTGGCGACGATGATCGCCGATCGGCCCTTGATCCGCGCCATCCAGCACGGCTGCGATCATGTCGACCGAAATCGCGCGGGCGGCTTCTCGGCGGAATTCAATCCCGCCAGCCCCGTCGCGGAGGTCGCCTCGGCGGTGAACACGGCCTGGGAGCGGCTGTCGGCGGTGACCCGCGCCGCGCCCATCTATGCCCCGCCTTGGAACGTCATGACCCCCAATGTCCGACGCGCCTTGCTGGAGACGCCCATCCGCGCGATCTCGCTCTACGGCGCGGCCGGGGCCGCCGCCGACGGCCTGGTTTCGATCAATGCGCACGTGGACGTCATGAAATGGCGCCCGGCCCGCTTT
This sequence comes from Caulobacteraceae bacterium, assembly GCA_013815405.1. Lineage (GTDB taxonomy): Bacteria > Pseudomonadota > Alphaproteobacteria > Caulobacterales > Caulobacteraceae > Acaudatibacter. The sequence continues at coordinate 2,183 of JACDGF010000007.1, forward strand.
CGAGGGGAGGCGGCCGTGCTCGGCCGGGTTTGGCGACAGCTTCGGGCGCGGCGGAAGGACGGGCGATGGGACGAGCCGATCGGCCTGCTCACGCACCACAAGAACCTCGACCCGGCCGCCTGGAAATTCCTCGAGATTTTCCTCGAGCGGGCGACCGCGCCGAATTTCGGGATCCGGTGGCGTGGGGCGGCCGAGCTGATCGACGCCCGCGAGGCGGCGCCTTGAGCGGAACCTGACGGCGCGAGGGAAGCGACCTGTGAGCGGCGGTGGGCTCACATTCCGTCAGGCGCCGTTCGCCTTGGCGAAACTCTTGATCACGATGTCGCAGAGTTCGCCGACCGTGGCCGCCTTGTAGGTGTCGCTCATCTCGACGACGGCGCCCGTGCGCGCTTCCATGTTCATGACGATCCGCACGTGGGCCAGGGAGTCCCAGCCGGGGACATCGATGGCGGTCATGCCGGGCTCGATCTCAGCGTCGGGATTCTCGGTTTCTTCTCGAATCGCGGCGATCATGGCCTCCCACGCGGTCTCGCGATCCATGCGCCTTCTCCTGTCCGACAGGGCGGATTGTAGCCAGTCACCGCCCTGGCGCAATAAAGCCGGTCTCTTCGCCCGGCGCCCATACATTCCCGGGCGCGATTGATCGCGTTCGGCCCCGCCATATACGGTTGCAAGGATGCTCATCTTCGAGGCGCCATCGTCGCCAAGCTCCGAGGGCCCGCGGGTGGCGACACTCGGGAGCTGCCGGGTTCACATCCCGCTGGGAAGGCTCGCCGGCCTCGGTGAGCTGACCCACTACACCCAGGGCATGGCCCTCACCCACACCGCCGCCGAGGCGATGCAGACCCTAGATCTGGTCATGGGGGCCAGGCGGATTCCCGAAGCCCTCGCTTTGTTCGTATTCGGCGCCGAGCCGCTCCCGCCGCCGGACCTCCTGCGCGAAGGCTTGCGCCGGGGGATCGACGCCGTTCTGTTGGAAGTTTCGCAGGCCCGTCAGTTTCTCTACGGCGACATCTGTCTTCAGACAAACCTGTTCTCGCGACATTTCATACGGGCGCACGGCGGCGCCCTGCTTCCTTGGTTTCGGCTGCTGTGCGGCGGCCGGACGATCGACGAGGCGGTCATTCAATCGGCCCTCGAGAACCTTCGAGCGGGCGGACACCGTCCAGACGAACAGGTCGTCGATCTCCTGCGCGGCGTACGCATGGAAATTCCAGGACGCGTGGAGATCGCCCGGACCCTGGAGGCCATGATGGTGAAGCTTGGCGGCCGTTGGACGGTGATCGGCGCGCTCGAGGCGCCCGGCCACGAAGGCGCGATCATGCGGCAAAGGCGAGCGTTGAACGCGACCCTGGAACAAGCGGCGGGGCAATGTGGCGCGGCGTTTTACAATCCCACGCGGTTGATCATCGATCACGGCCGGGCGACGGTCCTGGATGGCGGCGGCGCCGACATTCACGAGTAAGCGCCGGCCTTCTACCCCGAGGTCGCGAAAACCTGGCTCGAATTGGCGCGGGGGGAACGGCCGCCCGCCAAGCCCCCCTCCGGTCGGACTTGGTCGGCGCGCAAATCCTGATAATGTGCGATCCAAATTGCCAAGCGGGATTACATGGACGCTCCCGGAACCGTGCTGATCGCCTCGCGGGCCCGGACCGAGTGATCGGCCACCGCCGGCATCCTGGCCGAGGACTTCGGCTATCGGGTCCTGGTCGTCCGCTCGCCGGCCGAGGCGGCCGCCACCTTGGAAGACGCCCACGTCGACCTCGTCATAGCGGAGGCTGGGATCGGGTTCGATGGTCGCGGTCTGCTGGCGGGGCTTCGGGTTTCTCATCCGGACATCGTTCGGGTCCTGGCGCTCGACGCGCAATGCGTCTCGACGGCGGAAACGAAACCGGAAAGGAAACAGCCCTGGAACGCGATCTTCATGATCACGGGCATGAGCACGTCCATGCCGACGGGACCCGCCACAGCCACGCCCACGACGACGATCACGCCCATTCCCACGGGTCGGCGACCAACGATGTCGTCCAGCTCGAGACGCGCATCCTGGCCAAGAACGAAGCGCTCGCCGCCAGGAACCGGGCGTGGTTCGATGGCCGCGAGATACTGGCGCTCAACCTGGTCAGCTCTCCCGGCGCCGGCAAGACGACCTTGCTCGAACGCCCGATCCGCGACCTGAAGCACGAGCTGAGACTGTTCGTCATCGAGGGCGATCAGGCCACCTCCCATGACGGCGAGCGCATCCGCGCCGCGGGGGCCGCGGCCGTGCAGGTGAACACCGGCGCCGGCTGCCATCTCGAAGCGGACATGGTCGCGCGCGGCCTCAAGGAGCTGAAGCCCGATTTCGGCTCGATCGTCATGATCGAAAACGTCGGCAATTTGGTCTGCCCGGCGCTCTTCGATCTGGGCGAGCGCGCCAAGGTGATCATTTTTTCGGTCACCGAGGGGGAGGACAAACCGCTCAAATACCCGCGCATGTTCAAGGCGGCGGACATCATGATCCTGAACACGATCGACCTGTTGCCGCACCTCGACTTCGATGTCGAACGCGCGGTGGCCAGCGCCGTCCAAGTCAATCCGGGCGTGACTATTTTTCGGCTTTCCGCCCGCACCGGCGACGGCATGGAGGCTTGGTACGACTGGGTTCGCGGCCAATCGGCCATCGCGCGCGAGCCCTGATCGGCGAGCATGAATGACGCGCGGCTGAAGGCCGGGGCCCGATCGATCATGCGCGTTCCGGTCAACCGCTATCAAGAAGCGATCCTGCGCCATTTCGAGGAGCGGCCGGACGCCGTTTTTTGCCACCTGATCGGGGACGATGGCGAAACGATCCTTACCTGGCGCGACCTGGCCGCCGATTGCGGCCGATTCAGCGCCGCCTATCGCCGGGCGGGCCTGACGGCGGGGGACCAGGCCCTCATTTTCCTGCGCCATACGCCGCATCTGTACGGGGCGTTCCTTGGCGCGATGCTGGCCGGGATCACGCCCGCCTTCATGCCCTGTAGTTCGCCGCGCCAGGATCCGGCCCTCTACTGGTCTTCGCACCAGGCCCTGCTCACCAAAATACGCCCGGCGGCCATCGTCACCGACCGCGCCACCCTGGCGGAAATGCGCGATTCGGGGCTGGGGTTGGAGCACAGCCGCATCGTGCTCGTCGAAGACACGGCGCCGGCGCCGCCCAGCCGGACCGCCATGGGTGAAGAAGCGATCGCGTTGTTGCAGCACAGTTCGGGCACAACCGGATTGAAGAAGGGCGTGGCCCTGACCTTCGCCGCCATCGTCGAGCAGATCGAAAGCTACGCCGCGGCGATCGCGTTGACGTCAGAGGACTCGATCGTCTCCTGGCTGCCGCTCTACCACGACATGGGCCTCATCGCCTGTCTGATCCTGCCGGCCTATTTCGCGATCCCGGTCGCCCATCTGGACCCGTTTCACTGGATCGGCCGCCCCGGCATGCTCTTCGATCATCTGGCCAAGCGCAAAAGCGCCCTCACTTGGCTCCCCAACTTCGCCTTCGAGCACCTGACCGCGACGGCGGGACGCCGCGCGGCGTCGTGGGACCTTTCGGGCGTGCGCGCCTTCATCAATTGCTCGGAGCCGTGCAGGGCCGCCACGTTCGATCGGTTCGCCGACGCCTTCGCTCCCGCCGGCGTCCGGCCCGAACAGCTGCAATGCTGCTACGCCATGGCCGAGACGGTCTTCGCCGTCTCTCAGACCAGGCTCGGCCGCGCGCCGCCCGCCCGTATCCATGTGGATCCGGCCAGCCTCGATCGCGGCCTGACACCCCGATCCGCGTCGCCGGGAGAAGGCCTCGCGCTGATCGAGACGGGGCGGGTCATCGACGGGCTGGCGCTCTCGGTTCACGATGAGAACGGCGCCCCCATCGCCGAACAGCGGATCGGCGAGATCGGACTGAGCGGAAACTTCCTGTTCCGCGGGTATAACCGCGATGCGGAGCACACCGCCCGCCGCCTTCGCGACGGGGTTTATTTCACCGGGGATCTGGGATTCGTGCGGGACGGACGTCTCTACATATTGGGCAGGATCGACGATCTGATCATCGTCAATGGCCGCAACCTCTATGCCCACGAAGTCGAAGCGGTCGTCGGCGCCGTGAGCGGCGTCAAGCCTGGACGAACGGTGGCCCTGGGCTTGGTCGACGAGCGGGTCGGCAGCGAGGCCTTGGTGATCATGGCCGAACGCGCGCGGTCGGCGGGGCGGACCGACGAAGACGTTCGCCGCGATGTGGTGAGCGCCGTTCACTCGGTCTTCAACGTCACGCCCCGGTCGGTGGAATTGATCGACGAGGGCCGCTTGGTGAAGACATCCAGCGGCAAGGTCAGCCGGTCGGAAAATCGGGCCCGATCCGTCGCCGCCCGAGCGGCCGTCCGATCCCAGCCGTGACGGTTCGCTTTCGCTGCCGACGCGATCATAGTACAAACCCTCGCGCGGCCGCGTTGGCGGGGTTCATCTCGCCCCTACGAAATGGCCCTAAATGAGTTTGAAGACGGCGAGAACAGGGAATGGATAGGCTTTATTTCGTCAAGCAAGAGGTGGGGCTTTTCAAGAAGAAGGGTAACTGGATCCTGGCGCTGGGCAACCAGACGATCGGCCTTTATCCGGATCGGGAAGCGGCAATGGCGACAGCGATCGAGGAGGCCGAACGCACGAGCGGCATGGGGATGGCGACCGAGGTGTGGGTCAATGACGGCGCCGGGTTCCTCCTTACCAAGGCCTTCAAGCCCACCAAGGGAAAGGACAAGGACGACGACGAGGACCTCAAGGAGGATACGCGCGAGGAAGACCCTGGCGACATTCTATGAGCTTTCCGCGCATACGCGGAGCCGCGCCGCGAACCTAGTCATCGAACATATGCGCAAGCTCACGCAGGGTCGAGCGGCTGAGCGCTTCGCGGAGTTCCCGCAGATTGGGTACCGCGTCTTCCAGATTATCCGGTGTCGCCTTGACGAAGGCCGGCGTGGCCGGCCGGGAAACCGCCAGACCCAGCCACTGGCATACGTCCGCCGCGACCTGATCCGAGCCGGTCTGCAACTGCCTGTATTCGAGATCGAGGGTCGGAACATCGGGCGTGAAACGCGCCAACAATCCGTCGGTATGCTTGGCAAGCCCCACGCCCTTCAGGAATCGTCTGGCATCCAGGGGCGCCGACTCCAAAGGCTCGCGACCATTCCGGACGCCCCATTTGGCGACACCAAACCGCGCCACGCTCCGTTTTGCATAGAGTTCCGCGCGCAACTGCGAGATGGCGACCTTGACGTAGTTCTCGCGGCGTAGTCGAATCAGGGCGATGCCCAAATTTTCCAACAGGGAAGAAAGCCGGCGAGGCGCCGCGACCGACCGGATGTTCTGCTTGCAGCCGATCAAGGCCAAGGGAGTTTGCTGGGCGTAGAATTCGCGGACCCAGGAAAGCTGGGTTTTGACCGACTGGGTGACGCTCAAATTCTCATTGATCAGGCTGCAATCGTCCGGGCCGACAATCTGCTTGAGGTTATTCAACAGAAGATTGCTGCCCACGCGTCCCCAAGGTATCAACATCCAGAATTTCGCTGGTTCGTTCATGACCCCCCCGTCTTGTCGACCTCAAAGTCGTCGTAGAGAGCCAGCAATCGTTCGATGTAGCGATCGATCGAGAAATATTTCAAGGCGTTCGGTCGCGACTCGTTCGCCGCTCGTTCCCGCCATTCGTCATCGCCCAAACAGGCCACCGCCGCGGACGCCAGGGCCTCGGCGCTGGCTTCGGATACGAGCCACCCGGTAAGGCCGGGCGTAAAGGTCTCCCTTGCGCCCCCGACATCGGTGGACAGCACCGGCACGCCAGAAAGTTGGGCTTCCACCAGCGAATTGGGCAGGCCCTCGCTGCTGGAGGTCAGCATGAACAGATCGAAGCATGAAAGATAGTCGGCGACGTTCTTTACTTGGCCGGTGAAGTGCAGATGATCTCGCAAGCCCTGGTTCTCGGCGTAGGCCCGCGAGTCTTCCCAGAGCGCTCCATCACCCACCATGACGAAGTGGACGTCCGGAAGCGCGCGATGAACGAGGCTGGCGGCATCGATCCAGAGAAAGGGCCGCTTGACCGCGTGGAAGCGGAATACGGTCCCCAAAATCAAGGCGCGGGAAGGCAGGTCGAGCTTGCGGCGTATGTCTTCGGCGCTGAACGGCTCGGAATCAGGCTTAGGGAAACCATTGTATAATTTACGAAATTTCTCCGATCGCGAAACACACCACCAATCCGCGTAGTCCTCTGCGCAGGCGTCGGCGACGAACAGGAGTTCTATTTCCGGTCGTTCGAGGAGGCGTCGAAAGCACGCCGGATAGGAGCGGATCAGGCTGCGGTCGCTGGAGAGGTTGATCGCGCGCATGTGATGGAAATGGACGAAGATGCGTGGGCAGCCCGCCAGCAACCCCGCGAAGGCGGCGATGATTCCCGGCAGGTCGTTCCAGGCGTGGATGATGCGCGGCCGCTCCCGCAGGATCAGTTGATAGGCCTGCAAGACCCGCCGGCCCAGTCCCACGGGAAGCAGGGACACCGGAAAGTCGGGCGTGCCCTCATTGGCGAGCACGGTGATATCGTCCGCCGACGCGCCGGTCTCGGGCAGGTAAAAGGCGGTAGGGCTCTCGGAATCGAAGTTGAGAACGGCCAGGTGGACGCGCGCGAAGACGCCGGCGGCCGCCACGGCGCGATAGCTGTTCGCGAAGATGCGTTCCATGCCACCGGCGGAAAGGGAAGTCCCGATCATCAGCAGGGAATTGGTCGGCGAATAGGGCGTTCGGCCCGGCAAGCTCTCATCCAAAAGATAGTCGAAGGCGATCTGGGGCGACGCCACCGTCGCATAGAGCTGCGAATAGACATCGGTTTGCGGAAGGCGCGCCTGGGAATCCAGGGCATTTCCGGCCCCGATATGGTCGAACGCCTTGCCGACCGCCGCCGCTCGCCACGGCAAGCTGGCTTTGATCTTCTCCTCGCGAGCGGTCAGCAGGATTTCCGCGTCGCGCCCCCACTGATCACCCGAAAGGGCGATATCGAGCGCTTCGCGCAAAGCCACGGCGCGATATCGATTGCTCTTCGGCATACCTTCCCAGGCGGCGCGATAGTGGCTCATGCTCGCGCTGGTGTTGCCGACCTGCCGGCAGTATCGACCGAGCCACATTTCCTTCTCCCGCGAACGCTCGGCGACGTCGAGGAAGCACCGGATGGCCCGTGCGTTCAGGTCCGCGTCGATGCGCCGGCCGGAATCGGCGGCGCGATCGAGCGATAGGGCGGCGCGATAGGCCAGCTGCACGCTCTGGGGGCCGCGATCGATCAGGCCGGCGATATCGGCGACGAGTTGATCAAGTCTGTTCAGGGCGAGAAGGAAACGAAGGCGAAATTCGAGGAATCTTTCATCGTCGCCGAAGTGTTCACAAAACAGGTTGGTGAGCACCAGGCCGGCTTCGCTATACCCTCGTTCCACTTCCCGATCCAAAACCGTGACGGCAACGGATTCGGTCGGAACCGTAGCCAGATATGCGCCAGCGGCCGATCGCACCGTCTCGAGATCCCCGCCGAGCAGCGTTTGCCGAAGCAGGACCAGATCATTGTCTTCCCCAACCCCGACCGCCGAAGGGCGGCGCAGTTTCTTCAGCGATGCGCGCATAAACCGGGTCAGGCGTTTTAAGAAGCCGCGCGCCGCGCGCCGCGCGGGAGGACCGTCAGGGCCAGGGAACGGGCGGGTCATGTCAAAGGCCCTCCGCCTGTCCCAAAGCGATTCCCAGGGCCGGCCCGGCGGGATGAGCCCGTTCGAAACGCCGGACATTCTCCAGGGGCGGGTCGGATTGCCAACGGAACAACCGTTCGGCCCGCGAAACCATGGGCGCCACGTCCGTCCCCGCCAATCCTTCCCGGTTCGTCCTCCACAGGGCAAGAAGGCTCGCGTGAGCGCCCAGCCTGGCATAGGCACGCGCCAGCAGGGGCGCCACGGCGGCAAGATCGCGTCCGCCGGAGGGCATGACCAACAGGCGCCGTATCACCTCGCGATAGAAGCGCAGGCTCATCAACTCGCTCGCTCCCTCCAGACCACCCTCGTCGCGCCACCCCTCAAGGCGGCGTTGAAAATAGTCGAGACGAGCCCGGCGGACGGGTTCGTTTTCCCGCCGCAGCATCCCGAGATCCTCGGGGATATCAGGCAGTTCGCGCAGGCCAACGTAGAAATATTCGGCCAGATCGAGAAGGCCCGCCTGGAGAGCGGCCTCGGCGCCGCACCGCGCCGCGAGACCCCGAAACGACGAATCGCGGAAAGTTTCGAACCACAAATCGGCCGCCGACAGCCAATCGCCACAGGCGGTGGCGCAGACCGCGTCGACCACTGGGACCCGAAGATTCAACACGGTCAGATCGACGGGCGACACCAATCCTGGGCCTTTTTTCAAACGGCGCGAAGGACGGGCCGAGTGTGGTTACCGCCTAGCGCGAAAGCCCGTCAAATGGGTTCGAAGCATTCGCCGCTAGGCTTCCTGACGACCGCGACCGCGCGCTGGGAGACTACCCGAGGTCAGTCCTCGAGGGACGGGGAACCTCGCCCACCGCCGCCTTTGCCAAGGCCCGGCCTGCCACCCACTCTGACCCCTCCCTTTCCACCGCCGCCGCCGCCCATTTGTCCCGGGCCTTCTCCGCGTGATCGCTGGCCGGTTGCCGCCTGAAGGCATTCGGCGTAGGTGTTGAGCACCCAACTCCGGGCAATGGCCGTGGTCCGCGTCTTCAATTCGGCGGCCTGAGCCTCATTGCGCATGAGGATTTCGAGAAGCTGAAAAGCGACGCCTTCGGGCGTTTCAGACATGTAACCTCCGGGATTCATTCGCCGGCAAACTGCTTTTGGAGCACTCGCCTGTCAAGGTTTTTCCGGGCCCGATTTCCGCTTCCAACCCCTTGCCACCGGCGACCCAACCGATAATCGTCCGCCTTCGGCTGAAACCAAGGGGCGTGACTTGATAAGCCAATCGTCAAATTCAGAAATATGCTTGGCCGATGCAGTCACGGAGTCAAGGAAGATCAAGCGAATATCCAAATTCTTTGAAGTCGGCTGCGTATATCTCGCGGACCAACTCGCATTCACGAGGCCCTAGAAGATCATGCATTCTCGCCCCCGCATTCGTCTTGCTGGCGGCGGCCGGCTTGGGAATGCCGTGGGTCGAAAGATCCAGGCGAACCATCATTCGCCTCAGATCGATCTCGAACGTCTCATATCGGATCAGGTCGTCGTATTGCACGCGCCCACTGAAACAAAGGTCGGTCATGGCGCGGCAATGAACGTCCCTCCTCAAGGGCGGCTCATCGCGGACGAATTCCAAAAACGCGTGGATTGAGGTATCACCGCGTTCGCGAAGCTTCCTTGCCAAGTAGAAAGAGTCGTTCTTCCCGGTAATTTTGTTTAGATAACAGGAGACGACTCGTTCGAACGGATTTCTCACCGATGTAACCCGGAAAGTCGACGGGCCGGTCAGCAGGTCGTTTCGTTTTTCATCGATCAGATCGCTCCAAGTGGTATTTCGAGCGTTCCAGGTACTGTGGATTGCACCCCTGGTTTTGTGCTCCAGGGCTTGCGGGCTGAGGAGGCCGACGGAGGCCCCGATGATCATTTTGATCGTCGTGCAGCCGGTCTTGGGTACGGAAACATACAGCAGCGAGCGATCCGGGGTGAAGATCATCCGCGAATTGAGCTGTCGCGGTTGTTCGCCAAGGCCAAGGCGGCGTTCGGTCAGCATGACGGTCTCCCAAGCAGACGGCCTTCTAGGTGGGAACGCCGGGCGTTGGGGCGTGCAGAGCGCAGAATTCCCCATTTTCCTCGCGAAACCTGGCTTCCCATTCGGCGTTGAGGCTGGTCGCCTGCCTCTGCAATGGCGGGTCCAGGAATCTGCCGTCGGTTATCGGCGGGCCGCGAAGATCCAGAAAATCGGCCGCCCTCGCGATGACTTCCGCTGGACTGGCGGCAAGTTCTTCATAAGTCAACCTGAGCGGCTCGATGGCGAACAGCTTGAAGGCTTCCTCCCAGGTCGCGTTTATAGCCAAGCTCGCGTTGATCGCGCGAAGTATTTTGGCATTGTCATAATCGCCGACGCCAAGGGCGCGAATGGGTTGTTTGGAAGATTTATAGGCTCCAGTCCTCAAGGCAATGAATTCTGACACGCCTTGCTTGACGATATTCAAACGTTTCAAGTGGACGAAGCGCCAATCGGCGAGAAAATCCGGGAATTCACCCGCCAACGCCAGCGGTGCGAGGATCTTGACCCCGCCGCTGACGCCGAACACACGACCCACGGCGAATTTACGCAACAGCCAGTCGCAATAGGCCTCAAGGGTGGAAAACCCATGCCTGGCGCAGACCGAGGCGAGACGCGGGACTTCGAAGAATTCCTCGACGACCGCGCCATGCCTCAACAGCCCCTCGCACAGCAGGTGACTACCGACGCGCGGGGTGTGGGCAATGGCGAAGCGCCGTGAAAGCGGCCGGAACGGATTCGACTTGAAGCGAACGTCCAATATTTTTCGCAGCTGATCACAGGCGTTTTCCAACCGTTCACTGTATAAGCGCGCCGACGCCGGCTGTTGTTCGCGTACAAAATCTCTACATTGCGCAACGTCCAATGACTTGCCCTTTGTAATCCAATTCCATTGCTGGAGTTTGATCTGGTATCGCTACTCTGAATTTCGGTCAAGTGAGAGTGGGCCGGTGGCGGTACGCCCTCTCCGCGGCGCCGTCAAAGAGCCGCCAACAACCGCGCGACGGTTGTGTCGAACGCCTCGGTGCTATGCGTCAGGCGGATATGTTCGCGAGCCAAGTTGGAGATGCCTTGTCGCCGCGAAGGATCGCCAAGCAGGGCCCCGAGCGCCGCGACATAGTGTTCGACCGGGGCGTCCGGAGCGATGAGCACACCTCGCCCGTCGGTCATCAGATCCGGAATCCCGCCCACGGCGGTGCAGACGCAGGGCAGCCCGCGGGCCATGGCTTCAAGCAGGAGGTTGGGCGTTCCATCAAAGGCGCTGGTGTAGAGAAGGCAGGCGATGTCGGACATGTCGATGGCGTCGAACGAGCCGAACCTTCCGCGGTAGGTGATGTTGGGTTGGCTGGTGATCGCGTCCATCAGGGCGCTGTCGGAAAGCAATGGCACGCCCCAGACCTCGTAGACGATCTCCGGGCTGTGGACGGCGATGTCGAGGAGAAGCTCCGGGCGCTTCTGGGTGTCGATCCGCCCCGCCCACAGGACATGGCGCCCGCTGGGCGCCGGGGTCGACGTCACTGCCTCGGGCATCGCCAGCACGACCGTGTCTTGATAAAAGCTGCGTTCCGCCAGGGTGCGGGCGATGTGATCGTTGTCGGTGAAGAGAACGACCCCGGCGTCGATCAGCCAGTCGGAAATCCGGATATAGCCTTCGATCGCCCCACCGGGGCCCACGCCGGCGCAGAAGAGGACCGAAGCGGTCTTCACGCCAATCTTCTGAAGCGCGCCGGATTCGAGCAGGGTATTGCCCACGAAGCTGTTCATCGAGATGACCCGGGGCACGCCGATCTCGACCAGCACGTCCCTGAGCACCATGGCCCGGATCGGGTACGGGATGCGCAGGAACGGCCCGCCGCGAACCATCATGTTCGGCAGGCAGATCGCGCCGGGCGGAAGATCGCCGGGGTCGACCGCGGTGTCCGCGACCACGATCAATGACGGCAAGCCCGTAAGGCGTTCGAGGGACGCGGCTACTTCGCGCATGGTCTTTTCCGCGCCGCCGATCCCGCAGCGTGGCGCGACGATGGCCGCCGCATAGGGCCCCCCCTCCGCGGCTTGGGCGATCAAGCCAGGCGTCAAGCCGCTCATAGAGCGCCATTTGCGATTCGGATCGGACGGCGACGGCAGCGCCCCGGGCATCCCGCGGCCGCGTTCAAGCCAAAGCTGCTCGACAAGCTCGACATCGAGGTCCGGATAGAGCTGAACCATCCGATCGATGTAGGGCGCCTGGGTCCGCTGGCTGCGCCAGAAGATCTCGCCGCCCACCCGTTTGTAGAACGGAAAACGGACGTTTCCGGCCAGATACCCCGCGCCGACCTCCCGATCGGTATAGAACAACAATTCCTGGGAGAAGTCCGCGGGAGTCGATTCGGGAGGAGGGCCGCCGGAACGAATACCCTCGATGGCCGCCTCGACTTGCGGCCGGACATCCTCCGGCAGTCTCGGGATCAAATCGAGACCGGTGTAACGTTCGCGAAGGAAATAGTCTCTCGAGTCGATCATCGAGGCCCTCCGCCGCCAGCGGTGCCGCGAGTGGAAAAACCCGAAAGCGCTCGCGCCAGCGCGGCCTTGTCGAGTAGATCCAAGTCCTCCGGCGTCGCCTGGACAATACAGGTCGGGGCGAAGGTCGCGATGCACGGTTCGCCCGCGTCGCGGGCTCGTCGAAGGCATCGGTCGATGAGAGTCGGAAAGGAAAACGACCCTGGAGATTGCCGCAGCACATCCCGCAAGGTGGCGCAATCGACGCCCAGGGCGCCCGCCGCCCCGATGTCGGCCGAAAACCGGCCCGATTGGAGTTCTTCGTTGAAGCGGTCCACGGGGTGTCTCAGATAGATCGTGGACTGGCCTTCCTGATGGATGACGGTCACGGCTGGGATTCTGAGCCCGGGCGCCCTCGCCGCGCCGCCTTCGCCGATTTCCGCCCCCAGAAAACAGCCGCCCAGAGCGAAAATGCACTCTTCCTGGCTCTCGGAGATCGCTCGCAGAGAGTCCGTCACCGTGAGCACCATGTCCCGCGACGCGTCCGTCCCAGCCGCCGCGAGGGCCGCCGGCGAGATTCGAAAGGTCCGCTCCTCAGCCAAGGACCCTACCCCCCCCGGAAGGATGCCGGTCGTCGGGTCCGCCCTTGGGGAAACGTCGCGCGATCCCAGGGCGCCGCCGATGAAGTCGCCTTCGAGCGCTTCATCATGGTGGAGGATCACGCCGCGGACGTCGGCGGCCTCCCGCGCCGTTTTTCGGAACACGCCGATTGCCTGGCTCTCGATGCCGGCGGCCCCATAGGCCTCCAACTCGTCGTAGGCCTGGGATAGGGCGTCGAACCCGTATTCCATCACGACATTCAGCCAACGCCGGACGCCGCCGCGGGTGGCGCGGTTGTAGGCCAAGGCCCTGGACCGGATTCGGGGCGACAGAAGGTTCAGCACGGTGAGGTCGCGGGATTGCAGCAGGAAGCGGGCGATGAGGCGGTCGATCTGCGCTTCGTAGAGGCCCGCGGCCTTCAGTTCGGCCAAGGCGATCACATAGCCGTCGGCGCGGGCGTGGCGCGCATGGCCGGCGCCGTCGATGATATATAATCGGGGCTTGGCGGAAGGCCCGGTCAGGCCCGTGCAAAGGGCGGCCGCCGTCTCCAATCCGGCCGGCAGGCGCAGCTGGTCGGCGAAGACAACGGTGGATCCGTCGCCGAACCCGCTGGCCAACACCTCCCTCATGACCGATCCGACGATGGGGGGGGTGTGGGGCGCGAAGTGCCGCACGGCCTGCCCGCCGACCTCCACGGATCGCAGATAGGAGAGGCCCAGCTCGAATCTCTCCACCTCTCGCGCCTGGGCGAAGAATCCTTCGGACAACGGCGTGGTGGGAATGGGCAGGTCCGAAGGCTCCCTGGGAGGGGGCGGAGCGCCCTCGGGGGTGAACAGGGCCGAACGCATGTGGATGACGTCCCCCACCCGCCCCAGACTGAATCGGTCCGGTTTGACGCGGTAAAAGTACGAGGTGTTGGGCAGGGGCGCGCGCCGGATGCCCGCGGCAAGGCAG
>JACDGF010000342.1 GCA_013815405.1 Caulobacteraceae bacterium
GCCAGGCGCCGCTCGATGGGGGGGGTGGCGCCCAGCACCGGCGCGGGAGGGCCGGGCCGCGAGGCATGGAGGCGCCAGACGACGCTCGCCGGGGCGGTCTCGCCGGGCGGGAGGCTAGTCTCGAGGAAGAGCACGGCGAGGGTCCCCTTGGCCATCAGCTTGGGATCGGCGCCCTTTTCCAGGCCCGGAGCCCACAGCAGGGGATCGAGCGCCGCCCCCTTGTCGTCGCTGATCGGCGCGCCGGTATCGCCCCTGGCGATCTCCAGTTCGTCGAGCTTCACCGCCTGGTAGCTCGTCAAATGGAGTTCCCACAGGAGGCGTGCTCGGCCATCGATGGTCACGGGCGTGGGCGCGATCGGAATGGAGACATCGATCGGCGTTCCCGAAGGGGCGGGCGCGGCCGCCGCCGCCGGGGCGATACAGGCGGCGGCGAAGATCGCCAGCGCGGGGAGGGCGAATCTCGTAGGCATGGGCATATTCTTCTCCTCTGCTACCTTGGCACGATGAGCGACCTCTTTGAAGCCGCCGGCCTCGCGCCCGAGGCTCCGCCGCCGCTGGCCGATCGGCTGAGGCCGCGAAGCCTCGACGAGGTGGTGGGCCAGAACCACCTGCTGGGGCCCGACGGACCGATCCGGCGCATGGCGGTGGCAAGGCGCCTCGGCTCGATGATCCTGTGGGGGCCGCCGGGAACCGGCAAGACCACCATCGCCCGCCTGCTCGCCACGGAGGCGGGCTATGAGTTCCAGCAACTCTCGGCGGTGTTCTCCGGGGTCGCCGACCTCAAGAAGGCCTTCGAGGCCGCCCGCCTGCGCCGCGCCGCTGGGCGCGCCACCCTGCTCTTCGTGGACGAGATCCATCGCTTCAACCGCGCCCAGCAGGATGGTTTCCTGCCCTTCGTGGAGCAGGGGATCGTCACCCTGGTGGGGGCCACCACCGAGAACCCGTCCTTCGAACTCAACGGCGCCCTGCTCTCCCGCTGCCAGGTCTATGTCCTGCGGCGCCTGGACGAGACCTTCCTCGCCAGCCTCCTGGTCAAGGCCGAGGCTGCCGAAGGTCGGACTCTGCCGCTCGATCCCGCCGCGCGCGAGGCGATCATCGCCATGGCCGACGGCGACGGGCGCTATCTGCTCTGCCTGGCCGAAACCCTGTTCAACATCGCTTCGCCCGCCCCCCTCGATCCGGCGGCGCTGGGCCAGGTCCTGCAAAGGCGCAGTCCCGCCTACGACAAGGACCGCGAGGAGCACTACAATCTCATTTCCGCCCTGCACAAATCGGTACGCGGCTCGGATCCCGACGCCGCCCTCTACTGGCTGGCGCGGATGCTGGACGGCGGCGAGGATCCCCTGTTCATCGCCCGGCGGCTCGTGCGCATGGCTAGCGAGGACCTGGGCGAGGCGGACCCCATGTCGCTGATCCTCGCCATCGCCGCCAAGGATGCCTATGACTTCCTGGGAAGCCCCGAGGGGGAACTGGCCCTGGCCCAGGCCTGTGTCCACATGGCCGCCGCGCCCAAGTCCAACGCCGTCCACGCCGCCGTCGGCGCCGCCCGGCGCCTGGCGCGGGAAACCGGCTCCCTCATGCCCCCCGCCCACATCCGCAACGCCCCTACCCGCCTGATGAAGGATCTCGGCTACGGCAAGGGGTACCGATACGATCCGGACACGGAAGAAGGTTTCTCCGGTCAGGACTACTTCCCAGAGGGAGTCGAGCGCAGGATCTTCTACGCGCCCAAGGGCGAAGGCGCCGAGGCCCGCGTCAAGGAGCGCCTGGATCGCTGGGCAGCGCTCAGGGCGGAGAAGGGTGAGTAGATTTGCTCCTCCCTCCCCTTCATGGCTAGGGGATGGACACAACCTTCGTTCAGGCGCGCCTCTTCAACACGTCTCCCGTAGGGAGAGGGAGGGGCCCCTGGCGGAGCCATGGGAGGGTGAGGGGTTACGGCGCCGGGGGATTTCACGCCCTGTTTCAGGGCCTTGACGCAAGCCGGCGGCCAAATCGGATCGCGGGTAACCCCTCACCCTCCCCCGCCCAAAGAGGGCGCGGGCCCCTCCCTCTCCCTTCGGGAGAGGTGTTCCGTGGCCGACCTTCCAAAGCACGCGACACCGAATGTGAGATGTGCGCCTGCCGCAGCCCTTCATGGGGAGGGTGGCCCGAAGGGCCGGGTGGGGCAGTGCGGGATAACCACGGGTCTTCGAGACTGTCGTCAAATTTCCCCACCCTGGCCGCTGCGCGGCCTGTCCCTCCCCGTGAAGGGGAGGGAGGGGAGGGGAGATGAAACTCCCTACCCTCTCCGCCGAGGAAGTCGCGTTCGCCCGGTCCCTGGCAATATACGAGGACGAGCATGTCCTGGTGCTGAACAAACCCGCGGGCCTGTCGAGTCAGGGAGGCCGGATCGCGGCGCATACCCTCGATGACCTGCTCTTCGCCTTCGCCAAGAAAAGCGGGGTTCGCCCGCGCCTCGTCCATCGCCTGGATCGGGAGACCTCCGGCGTCATCCTGACCGCCAGGAGCCAGCCGGCGGCGGCGTTCCTCGGCAGGGCGATGATGGCCAGGCGTATCGGCAAGACCTATCTGGCCATCGTCACCCCCGGCGCGCCGCGGCCGAAGAACGGCGTGATCGAGGCGGCGCTTCGCCGCGAGATGCGAGGCCGGGAGGCTTATATGAAGGTCTGCCCGGACGATCATCCGGACGCCCATGCGGCCGCGACCCGCTACCGCACCCTGCGGGCCGATGCCGCCGCAGCCCTGGTCGAACTTTCGCCGCGCACCGGGCGCATGCACCAGCTTCGCGTCCACCTGGCCGCAATCGGCCGCCCCCTGGCCGGCGACGTCCGTTATGGCGGCGCCCTGGTGCTGGCGGGGGTCGCGGTTCCAAGGCTGATGCTCCACGCTGTCGCCTTGACCTTCCCCAATCCGGGCGGCGGCGAGACCCGGGTGGAAGCCGCCATGCCCACCGACATGGCTGTTCTCGCGGATGCGATCGAGGGATGACGATGGAACCGCTTGCCGCGCATAATGGGCGGATGGAGAAGCTGATCCTGGTCGCCCTGGGCGGCGCGGCGGGCGCCGTGGGGCGCTATCTTACCGGTGTGGGCGCGGCGCGCCTGATCGGCCCGCGGGCGCCCTGGGCGGGGACCTTCATCGTCAATCTGGTCGGCGGCCTGCTGATGGGCTTTCTGATCGGATGGCTCGCCCATCGTGGCGGCGCGGATCAGGAGCGGTGGCGGCTTCTTCTGGCGGTGGGCGTCCTGGGCGGCTTCACCACCTTCTCCGCTTTCTCCCTCGACGCCGCCTTGATGATCGAGCGCCGCCAGTGGGCTCTAGCCGGCGCCTATGC
>JACDGF010000343.1 GCA_013815405.1 Caulobacteraceae bacterium
GGCGAGGGCCGCAAGGCCTGGCCGCGGCCGCGCCGCGCCGGCGGCTGGCAGTAGACGCAGGCCACCTGATGTCCCGCCTCGATCAGGGCGGCGAGGGTCGGAACGGCGAAGTCGGGCGTGCCGAGGAAGGCGAGGCGCATGTCGATGTGGTTTAGCGGCCTCGCCGGGGCACTGGAACCTTGGCTCTAGGCCACCACCCTCGCGGCCTTCTTCACCTTGCTCACCGCCCGGTCGCGCTTGAGGCGGGAGAGGTGGTCGATGAAAAGGATGCCGTCGAGGTGGTCGATCTCGTGCTGGATGCAGACGGCGTAGAGGCCGTCGGCTTCCTCCTCCACCGCCTCACCGTAATAGTCCAGATAGCGCAGGAGAACCTTGGTGGCGCGCTCCACCTCGTCGAAGATCTCTGGGACCGACAGGCAGCCTTCCTCGTAGGGCACGGTTTCCTCGGAGGCCCAGAGGATCTCGGGATTGACGAAATGACGTGGCTGCGGCGGCCCTTCGCCGCGCGCCAGGTCCATGACGATGACGCGTTTAGGCACGCCGACCTGGATGGCGGCCAGCCCGATGCCCGGGGCGGCATACATGGTCTCCAGCATGTCGTCCATCAGGGCGCGCAGGCCGTCGTTCACCTCCGCGACGGGCGCGGACTTGCGCTTCAAAGTGGCGAGGTCGCCGTCGACGGTGAGGATGGGGCGCAGGGTCACGGCGCCGAGGTAGGCGCCGCGCCCGCCAACGTCAAGACGGGGGCGGCCTTGACCAGCGGCCGCACGGCCGTCTCCAGCGGCGCCAGTTCGCCGATGGCCTTGCTCTCGTGATCGACCTGAAGCTCCTCGAACCGGCGCGCCTGAGTCAGCACCTGGGTCTCCAGGGAGCCGACGAACTTGTTGTAGTGGCCGACCGCGCCCTCCAGCGACCGTCCGAGATTGCGGGCATGGTCGCCCATCGTCGAGAGGCGCTTGTAGAGTTCGCGGCCGAGCCCGGCGATCTGCGCCGCGTTGAGCGACTGCTTTTCCACCCGCCAGCCATAGGCCACCACCTTGCAAAGGGCGAAGAGGGTGGTGGGGGTGACGATGATCACGCGGCGCTCCAGGCCGTGGGTCATCAGGTCGGGCAGGCGTTGGAGGGCGGCGGCCAGGAAGCCGTCACCGGGCACGAACATGGCGACGAAATCGGGGGAAAGGTCGAGCTTGTCCCAATAGGCTCGGGCGCAAAGGCCCTGGACATGGCCCTTCAGGCTTTGCGCGTGCCGCGCGAACGCCGCCTCGCGCGCCGCTTCGTCCACCGCGTCCTGCGCCTCCATGAAGGCGGTGAGCGAGCACTTGGCGTCGATGACGAACACGCCGCCCCCGGGGAGTTTCACGATGACGTCCGGGCGATGGGCCGCGCCGTCGGCGTCCACATGCACCTGTTCCTCGAAGTCGATCCGCGCCTGCAGGCCGGCCATCTCCAGCACGTTGCGCAGCATCTGCTCGCCCCAGCGCCCCTGGACGCCGGCCCCGCGGCGCAGGGCGGCGGAGAGCTTGCGGGCCTCCTCCTGGGTGGCAGTGGAGGCGACCAGAAGCTGTTCGATCTGGGCCTTGAGGCCTCCCGCCTCGCGGGCTCGCGCGGTTTCCGCCGCCGCCACGTGTTCCTGGAACTTGGCCAAACTCTCCGCGACCGGTTTGAGCTGGGCTTCCAGCTTCGCCTGGGCCAGCAGATCCTGGGCCTTGAAGGTCTCCGTCGCCCGTTTGACCAGTTCGTCGGCCACCGCGTTGGCCGACACGGCGGCCTGAGCCTTGAGCAGTTCGGAGCCGGCGGAGGCCTGGACTTCGAGCATCCGGGCCTTCAGCTCAGCCCTGCCGGCCCGCGCCCGCTCGGCCATCGCCCAGACCAAGGCGGCGACCGCCGCGACGGCGAGGGCGACGACAAGGAAGGCGGAACCGTTCATGCTCCGTTCGTATCAGGAATCGCTGGGCGCGGCCAACCTTACACCGGGCGCCGGGCTCGCATGGCCTGGGCGATCGTCCCGTCGTCGAGCCAGTCCAGGTCGCCCCCGACCGGCACGCCCCTGGCGAGCATGCTCACCGCCACCCCCGTGCCGGCGAGCCGGTCGGTGATGTAGTGGGCGGTGGTCTGGCCGTCCACCGTGGCGGGCAGGGCCAGGATCACCTCGCGGACGCCGTCCGCCGAGGCCCGGACAGCCAGGGCGGCGATCCCAAGGGATTCCGGGCGTATGCCGTCGAGCGCCGAAAGCAGCCCGCCCAGCACGTGATAGCGGCCGCGGAAGGCGCCGGCGCGCTCCATGGCCCACAAGGCCCCGGCCTCTTCTACCACGCAAAGCAGGGCGCCGTCGCGGGCCCGGTCGGCGCAGATGGCGCAGGGATCGGTGGTGTCGAGGCTTCCGCAAACCTGGCAGGTGCGCACCTTGGCCGCGGCGTCGGCGAGCGCCCGGCTGAGGGGCGCCAGCAGCTGCTCGCGCTTCTTGAGCAGGGTCAGGGTCGCGCGCCGGGCCGAACGCGGGCCCAGGCCCGGCAGCTTGGCCAGAAGGGCGATCAGCCGCTCGATCTCGGGTCCGGTGGAGGCGGCCACGCTATTCCTAGAATTTGGGCATGCCGGGGAGCCCGGCCAGGGGGCCGGCGACGTCGCGCATGACGTCGTTCTGGGCGCCGTCGAGCTTTCGCTTGGCGTCGGCGTGGGCGGCGATGATCAGGTCGGCGACGATCTCGCCATCGCCCGGGGCGAGCAGGCTCTCGTCCAGGGTCAGCCGCACCAGTTCGCCGCCGCCTTTCAAGGTCAGGCGCACCATACCACCGCCGGCGGCGCCCTCGACCAAAGTCTCCGCGAGGCGCGCCTGGGCGGCCTGCAGCTTTTCCTGCATGGCCTGGGCCTGTTTCATCAAGGATCCGAGATCTTTCATGGCGGTCTAGTCCTCGTTGTCGCCAGCGCTCTCGGCCGGCGCCGCCATCTGGCGGACCTCCAGGATCTCGGTTCCCGGGAAGGCGTGCATCACCGCCTGGACGAAGGGCTCGGCCAGGGCCTCGGCGTGCGCCGCCGCCGTCGCCTTCTTCTGGCGTTCCAGCAGGGTCTCGGCCCCGCCCCCGCCCTCGGAGGCCACCAGCCAGGGCTGGCCGGTCCATTCCTTCAGGCGCGCCGCGAGGCGCTGCGAGAGGTTCGACGGGGCGCCGGGGGTCGGCTCGAAGACGATCGCGCCGGGGCGAAAGCTGATCGGTCGGACGTATTTCTCGACGTCGAGCTTGAGGCCGATGTCGCGGCGCGCGTCGATCAGCCGGGCCAGGTCCTCGAAGGATTGGGGGCTCGGCGCGGGGTCCGCCCGGGCCTGGGCGCGTACGC
>JACDGF010000344.1 GCA_013815405.1 Caulobacteraceae bacterium
GGCGCCAGGCTGACGATGTAGCCGGCGCGGGGGAAATGGAGATTGAGCCTGCCCAGGTCCGGCGTCTCGCGGGCGATGACGATGCGTCGGGAATTGACCGCGACCAGGGTCCCGGCGATCGGGTCGCGCCCATAGTCGTCGGCCATGACCACGACCGCGGCGCCGGGCGCGAGGCCAAGGGGATCGGCCGGATCATGGCCCTCGAAGGGCGCCGGTTCCTGGGCGCGCGCGACCTCGAGCGCCTCCGCCCCCGACATTTCCCTGCGCGTTCCATGGCCGATCGCGGCCACCCGCCCCCGCCAGGCCTGGACGCGGCCCAGGCCCGCCAGGAGGGCTTCGGCCAAATGGGGGGTGGCGCCGGCGAGGAACCAGACGTTCATATAGGCCGCGATGTCCGCGAGGTCGGGCCTGTCGCCGCCCAGGAAATCGCCGCCGCCGGCCAGGGCGCCCTCGATCCAGGCGGCGTGGGCGCGCCACTGCCCGCGCATCGGCTGGGCGACCGCCTTCATGGCCGCCATGTCGAAGGCCCGCTCGGCCATCTTCTCGCGGTCCTCGATGAAGGCTCGGGGCACATGATCGCCCAGCTCGCCGAAGATCACCGGCACGGTGGCCTGGAAGAACAGGCGATCGCACCACAGATTGATCGCCCAGGCCATACCGGTCGCGGCGGAGGGCTTAGGCGCGCGCCGTTCGATCTCCGCCAGGATCGCCTGGCTGTCGCAGAAGATGTCAGCCCCGATCTGCATCACCGGCGCGCGCCGGTATCCGCCGGTGAGCGCGACCAGATCGGGCTTGGGCAGGATGTTGGGGGTGACGACCGACCGCCATGCCAGGCCCTTGAGGCCGAACATCAGGCGCGCCTTTTCGGAAAACGGCGAGGCGTCGTAGTGGTGCAGGATGAAGTCGGGCTCAGGCATCGGGCGGGCTTTCACCTTTGCTCCGGGCCGCGCGGGGCGCTCGCGATCCGGCGCCGCGCCGGGCGCCCGGCTTGCCGGGTTTGCCGTAGGGGCCGAGGTCGATCCCCGGATAGCGGGCGGCGACGTCGGTGAGGGTCTGGGCGTTCCAGTAGTCCGAACCGGTGGGCGGGAAGCCGAACAGGTCGCGCTCGCGGGGTGTCATGGCGACCATCGCTTCGCGCAGGCCGGGCCTGTTCGCGTGGTCGCCCCAGTGGATCTTGCCGTTCCAGCGCCAGCCGCGTTCCTGGAAATCCACCAGCATGACGAACCGCGACCGCCCGGGCGCCTTGAAGTCCGACCCCCGATGGATCACGTCGGTCCTGTAGATCAGCAGGCTGCCGGCCGGCGCGGCGGCGCTGACCTCCTTGTCGACCAGGTCTCCCATGCGCAGATGATGCCGATGCAGGGGGATATCGCGGCTCTCGCTCAAGGGTATCAACTTGGTTGGCCCATCCAGCTCGGTGACGTCCGACAACAGGATGATGGTGGTCATCTGCATGTGAGCGCCGTCGCTTCTGGGCGCCACCAGGGAATGATTGCCGAAGTCGCGGTGGTGGACCTGGTCGTAGTTGATCGCCCCGGCGTATTTCGCCCACAGCTCGACCTTGTAGATCTCCAGATCGGTCGCGCCCAGCAGGCGTTCGGCGGCGTCGACCAGATCCGGATAGACGGCGACCCGGTTGAGCGCCCAGGACGGGTAGGGATAGAGCTTGACGCCGCTGAACTGGGTGAGGGCCCAGCGCGCGTGCTTCCTTGGATCGGCGAAATAATCCTCCGGCCTGGGATAGATGTCCCACAGGGCGTCCTGGGCGGCTTTCAGGGTACCCGGATCGAGGAAGCCCTCCACCACGGTGAAGCCGCGATCCCTGACCTGCGCCAGGCTGGAGTCGCTCACCCTCATGCCGATCGCTCCTCGCCGGGAACCCCGGCGCCGTCCGGGGCTTAAGTTGGCCATGCTTTGGTGGCAAGGGGGACCGACCCCTGCCGACGGAGGATTTACGTGAGCCGTTTTCCCGCCTTTTCCCCGCTGGCCCCGGCCCTGGCGGCCCTGGCTTTCGCCGCCCCCGCCGCACGCGCCGTCCCGGCCGATCCGGCCGCCGCCCGCGTCGAAGCCTTCGACCAATCCCTGCTGGAGACCATGAAGCAGGGCGAGGCCCTGGGCCCGAAGGGCCGCTACCGCAAGCTGGTTCCGGTGGTGGAGGGGGCGTTCGACCTGCCGACCATGACCCGCTTCGCCGTGGGTCCGGCCTGGGCGACGATGTCCGCCGCCGACCGCCAGGCGCTGGTGACGGCCTTCAGCCGGCTCTCCGTGGCCAGCTATGCGCACAATTTCGATCACTTCGCCGGCGAGCGGTTCGAGGTCGATCCCAAGGTCCAGGTCCGCGGCCCCGACCGGGTCGTCCAGTCCCGCCTCACCCCCGCCCACGGCGCGCCGGTCAGCCTCACCTATCGCCTGCGCCAGGCCGGCGGCGGGTGGAAGATCATCGACGTCTACTACGGCGCGGTCAGCCAGCTCACCACCCGCCGCTCCGACTTCGCCGCCCCCCTGGCCGGCGGCGGCGCCAAGGGCCTCCTCGCCCACCTCGACGCCCTGAGCGACAAGCTGTTGAAGTAAAAAACCCCTCCCTCCCCATGAACGGGAGGGAGGGCCGCCCCTCTCTGCCTATCGCCTAGCCCTATCACCCCGCGGCGGTCCCATCAGCGCCGGCTGGAAGAGCAGGGCGGAGACCAGGGTCCAGACCAGGGAGATCATCAGGAGCTTGCCCATGCTGGCGGTTCCCGGGTGGCTGGAGGCCCACAGGCTGCCGAACCCGGTCGCGGTGGCCAGGGCGCTGAAGAACACCGCCCGGGTCAGGCTCGATTGCAAGAGATGCGCCCCGCCGGCCCGCCAGGCCATGACGAAATAGATGTGGAACGCCACCCCGATGCCGAACAGCAGCGGCAGGGCGATGATGTTGGCGAAATTGAGCGGCTGGCCGATCACCACGCAACTTCCCAGGGTCAGGAGGCCGGTGAGCACGATCGGGGCCATGGTGATCGCCACGTCCCGCACCCGGCGCAGGGCCGCCAGCAGGATCAGGGTGATCGCGACGAAAGATAGCAGCCCGGCTTCCAGGAAGGCGCCCGCCACCGTTCGCCCACCCTCTCGGGTGTCGATGGGCGCGCCGGTGGCGCCCGGGGCCACCTCGGCCACCTGGGCGATGAACCGCTCCAGAACCGCGTTGTCGTTGGCGTCGCCTTCGGGCGTGATCGACACCCGGGCGCGGCCGTCGGGGGCGAGCCAATCGCGCCGCAGGTCGCTGGGCAAGCTGGCCAGGGTCACGGGCTCGGCCGAGAGCGCGTCCCGCGTCTGGTTCAGCACCGTCT
>JACDGF010000345.1 GCA_013815405.1 Caulobacteraceae bacterium
CGCACCAGCCGCGACCGCGCCGCCGCCGAAGCGGCGTTCACCCGCGCCAACCCCCAGGGCCGGCTGGTGGCGCCGGAGGAGGTCGCGGCGGCCGTCGCCTGGCTCGCCTCGCCCGAGGCTGGCGCGATCAACGGAATCACCCTGTCGGTCTCCGGCGGCGAGACGGCGTGAGATGGCGGGGCCGACCGGCGCCGCCGATGCGAGGGCCTCAAATTGCACTATGGGTGGATTGTGTTGAAAAACTCGGGGACCTGTTCATCTGCGTCAAAATCCAGCAACGTTATTGCCCTTGGATGCATCTTGTCGGTCGACCCTTCCGCCTTCTTTGCGTGAAAGGGTGAGAACGACCCCGCCGCTCGACCCCTCGGGACTTTTTCCACACAATCGGTGGAAAGCCGCCCTTGGCGCTACTCTCAAGGCCGAGATAGCGGGTTGAGCACCCGGCTGACTACCGAAGCATCATCTGAGAGTTTCGTGCTTCGCGCCTCGTGGAAGACCATCGATAGCCTGAACCGATCTGTCTCCACGCTCATCGCATACATCGGCAAACCTAAGCGCTCTGACCATTTGGAGGCGACCCGATCGTCGTTCGGTGCGTCGAGTCCGGGATCGGCCAGCGACCAATTGGTTCCCCACACATACCCGTCGGGGGACCCTTCGGCCTCCCACCTGGAATAGTCGATTAGCGTGTCGTTCCAGGAAATAGGCCAGACATCGTCCCTGACGCGGGTTTGATAATTTAGTTCGACCACGTGGGTTAGAGTGAGCTCGTAGGTTCCCGCCGCCTGGAGAATAAAGACATAGTCGCGCCCATGTGGCGCGAACCCGTGACTCATAACTCCGAAGTCGAACTCCGGTAGCCACTCGCGCATCTCGCCCCGTAGGGGATTTTCGGCCATTGCTTTCGCGTCCCAGGTCAGAGTGGACCACGTTAAGGGGAAGGCTCGATGACGGCTATGGGTCGAAGCTGTGTAAAAACGTGGGTGGCCGGATTCCCGGAGCAAGAACCTGCCTGCAATCGGTCGATTTCTGTCTCGTCGTGGAAGTCTCGCGCACCGAACGACCCCTGCGCAGCATAGCATTGCGCGCCCGATCGCAAGGTTCGCGTTTTTACACAGCCTCGGTCGGAAGCGGCTATCGCGTCCGCCGCCACCCCCTCCCGGAACGTCCGCGCTTGCGCCATCCAACCATCGACGCTACGCGCGCCGCCAGCCATGCCGGAGGATCAATCCATGGATGCATCCCAAGCTAAGCCCGTCGGGCCAGACCTGAGCCAGGGCGTACCCCTGGCCGACGTGCCGTTCGCCGGCGCGCTCGCCGGTCACGTGGGCGGCGACCCGGTGCTGCTGATCCGCCGCTCGGACGGATTGTTCGCGGTCGGCGGCGCCTGCACCCACTACGGGGGGCCTTTGGGCGAGGGGCTGGTGGTGGGCGACACCGTCCGCTGCCCCTGGCACCACGCCTGTTTCGACCTGCGGAGCGGCGAAGCCCTCTCAGCCCCCGCCTTCGACGCCCTGGATCGTTGGAAGGTCGAGGTGGAGGGCGAGCGCGCCTTCGTGCGTGAGCGTTTGGGCCCGACGCCGGCCGCGCCCGCGTCCACCGACGCCCATCCCGCCCGCATCGTCATCGTCGGCGGGGGGGCCGCCGGCTTCGCCGCCGCCGAGATGCTGCGCCGGCGCGGCTATGGCGGCGCCCTGACTTTGCTCAGCGCCGATCCCGCCCCGCCGTGCGACCGCCCGAATCTCTCCAAGGACTATCTGGCCGGAACCGCGCCCGAGGATTGGATCCCGCTCAAGCCCGAGGCCTTCTATGCCGAACACGCCATCGACCTGCGCCTCGGCGTCGAGGTCGAGCGGATCGACATTGCCGCGCGCGAGGCGGTGGCGAACTCCGGTGAGCGCTTCGGCTACGACGCCCTGTTGCTCGCCACCGGGGCCGAACCCATCCGTCTCATGGGGCCGGGGTTCGAGCGGCCCAACGTCCATTTGCTGCGCACCCTGACCGACGCCCGGGCGATCATCGCCGCCGCGGCGCAAGTCCGGGTCGTCGCCGTGGTGGGCGCGAGCTTCATCGGGCTGGAGGTCGCCGCCTCCCTGCGCGCGCGGGGGTTGGAGGTCCACGTCGTCGCTCCCGAAGGCATACCTCTGGAGCGGGTGATGGGGCCCGAGATCGGCCGGTTCATCCGCGCCCTGCATGAAGGCAAGGGAGTCCGCTTCCATCTCGGCCAATCGGTGGAGTCGTTCGACGGCGAGCGCCTGTCCCTGGCCGGCGGGTCCGAGATCGCCGCCGACGCGGTCGTCCTCGGCGTCGGCGTTCGCCCCCGGACACAGCTCGCGGTCGGAGCCGGCCTGACCGTGGACGACGGCGTGATCGTCGACCGCGCGATGCGGACGAGCGCTCCGGGCGTCTATGCGGCGGGGGACATCGCCCGCTATCCCGATCCGCTGACCGGCCAGGGGGCTCGGACCGAGCATTGGGTCAGCGCCGAACGCCAGGGTCAGATCGCGGCGCGAAACATGCTGGGCGAAGACGCCGCGCCGTCGGCGGCCCCGTTCTTCTGGAGCAACCACTACGATCTCGCCATCCGCTACGCCGGGCACGCGCCGGACTGGGACGCCGTGGAGATCGACGGCGACCTCGAGGCCCGGGACGCGACGGCGCGCTATTTCAAGGCCGGCCGCCTGGTCGCCGCCGCCTCCATCGGCCGCGACCGGGAAAACCTCGAAATCGCCGAGGCGTTGGCGGGCGGCGCGAATTAGCTAGAAATCCACCGTCTGGCCGACGTCGGCGGCGCGGGCCTTTCGCAGGATGTGATCAGCGCAGGCCAGGTCCTCAGCCGCGACGCCCAGCGACTTGAAGAGGGTGATGTCGCCGCTGTTGCGCCGTCCGGCCTTGGTTCCGGGGCGACCTCGCCAATTTCGCCCAGGATGTGATCGGGGGTGATGGCGCCGGCCGCGAGCGCCCGCCGATACTCGCCCCCTTCGCTGATGGTCGAGGGACGATAGTCGACGAAGAAGCGCGACTTCACCACCGCCTCGGTGTCGATCTCGGCGGTGGCGGCGAGGCTGGATCCGACGATGTTCAGGTGGGTTCCCGGCGCGATCCAGTCACCCAGCAGAATGGGCTCGCGCGCGCTCGAGACGGTGCAGATGATGTCGGCGCTCGCCACGGCCTCCCGCGCGCTCGCCGCCGGCTCGATGTCGAGCCCGTGGCGCGCGGCTTGCGTGCGGGCAAAGGCTTCGGCGCTCTCGCGCGTTCGCGACCAGAGCCGCACCCGGCGGATGGGTCGGACGAGCAGCATGGCCTCCAGGTGGCCGCGGG
>JACDGF010000346.1 GCA_013815405.1 Caulobacteraceae bacterium
GCCCACTACGGCCCGGGCGGCCGAGGCTTCGCCGGGTCTCCGCGAGCGGCGGGGCACGGCACGCGCGCCATGGCCGAACACCTCGCCCGCGGCGAGGCCGAGACGGTGGTCGTCGCCCAGATCGAAGATCCCGAAGCGATCGACTGCGTGGACGAGATCGCCCAGGTGGAAGGAATCGACGCCCTCTTCGTCGGTCGCGCCGACCTGACGGTCGCCTACGGCGCTTCCAGCCCCGACGATCCGCGCGTGATCGCGGCCGTGGACAAGGCGTGCGAGGCGGGCCGCCGCCATGGCCGGGTCGTCGGAATGTTCCTTTCCCGCCCCGCCGATGTGCCCCAATGGCGCGAGAAGGGCGCCAGCCTGTTCCTGCTCGGCTCGGATGTAGGGTTCCTGATGGCCGGGGCGGCCGACATGCTGCGCCAGGCCACGGGCGGCTAAGCGGGCTTGCTTGGCGCCGCCGACGGAGGGGAGGGCGCATCGAAGGATTTCAACACGAAGCGCACGAAGGCCACGAAGGACACCAAGAAGTAGATAAATGCGCTTTGCGCGAAGCGCCAAATCGAATCTTCCCGCTCTTCGTGTTCCATGTTTTTGCGTTCGCTCGCCCGATTGCCCACCGCATCTAGGCGCGCTTGGTCGGCACTCGTTGGTCAGGCCGCGAATCGCTGCTTAGGCAGGCGCCGCTCAGCCGTCGAGTTCCGCTTTCGCGGGATGGTCGCTTCCTCTCGTGACGAGGGCGACGGCCCGCCGCCCCTCGGCGCGGAACCGTCGAACGGCGCCAGTCGGGACGCTGAAGGTGTCGCCAGGCGCAAGCTCGATCGACTCTCCCTCGACCTCGATGAAGAGCGCGCCTTCGTGCAGGAAGATCACTTCCGGCTCCGCGCGCCGGTGACGGGGCGAAGCGGCGCGCGGCTCCAGGCTCAGGCTGCGCGCGACGAAGCCGTGGCGCCAGTCCAGCTTGCCGGCCGGAGCGCGTTCCGCGGGATTGGCCGGCCCGATCATGGCGGCCTCCACCACGCCAGGCGCGCTCACCGCCGAGTCGAAGGCCCGCGCCTCTTCCAGGCTGACCACCACCTGGCGCATCGCCGTGTCATCCAGATGGACGACGATGCGATCGAGCTCGTCGCGGGGCGTGGGCGCCTGGGGCCGCTCGTCCCTCGCCATCGATTGACCGGCGAGGGTGTCGATCAGCCGTCCGGTCTCCATCAGGATGAGGCCGTGGTCGCGCGCCTTCTCGAGCACGTCGGGCGCCCAGGTCACCCGGCCGGGATCGTCGCCGCCGAGCATGAAGTAGAGGAAGCCCACATCCTCGCCGATATTCTCGAAGCCGCGAAAGACGTGCGCCGGGACGGAGATCAGCGAGCCGGTCGGCAGCTCCGCCCGCCCTTCGTCGCCGCGCTCCCCCGTCGTCACGGCCCACGTGCCGGAGTGGGCGAAGAAGGCCTCGGCGGTCTCATGATAGTGCTGCGAGTTGACGCAGTGCGGCGGCTGGCGCGCTCCGCCGATGTTGAATCCGTGAGGCAGGGTGATGTGAACGTGCTGTTCGGGGCTTTCCGAAACGCCCCGGCCGATCAGGGTGAAGTTTTCCTTCCGATCGGACCCGGGTGTGCGCGAATCGATGAACGCTGTCCTGCAGGGCACGAGATCAGCGTTGCGGATGAGGCGGGCGCGGAGATCGTCGCGGAAAGGTCGCCGGGCGGCCGGGATCATGCAACGCCTCCACGGCGCGGGAGATGAACGCCCGAACCCTACGCGGCAACGGCCCCTCGGTGCAATGGAAGTCATCGGACATCGGCCAACGAGTTCTCCTGGAAGTCCGCTTACCGACATCTGACAAGCCCTTGTGAGCGAATAGCTTGATGATTGCGTATGCAACTCCGCCCTTGATTCTCGAGGCGTGGTGCCGCATTTTTTACCTTTCCCAAAGGGAGAGGGAGGCGCCCGATCTTGAGCGTGGGAAGGTGAGGGGTTACAGCCTCTCGGGCGGATCTCTCCGGCTCCGGCCAAGATCGTCCGGCGCCCGAGCCCCTCACCCTCCCATGGCATGGCCATGGGCCCCTCCCTCTTCCTACGGGAGAGGTGTCGACGGGAGGAGTGTGATGGGCGACGAACTCGAGCCGAAGGAGACGGGCGCGCCCTTCCCTCTACCGAGGCGGGAGATCGTCACCCGGGTCCGCGAACGGGACGCCGAGGCCTCGCGCCCAAAGCCCGGCCCTCGCACCCAGGCGATGCGCGGCTTCGACGAGGCCTACAGCGACATCGTCGACTACATCGTGCGCATCACCGACAGGATCTGGGTCGAGCGCGCCATCGGCCTGATCTACGACACCTACGACCCCGCCTGCGCCGTCTATTCGATGTACGGCGTCGTGCGCTCGGTGGAGGAGGTGGTGATCGGGACGGTGACTGCCCTCGACGCCTTTCCCGACGGCGAGCCGCGTCACCTGAACGTCGCCTGGTCCGGCGACGAGGACGCCGGCTTCTACACCTCGCACCTCGGCGTCTCCAGTTCCACCAATCTGGGAACCAGCGTCTATGGGCCGGCGACCGGCCGGCGCGTCGCGCTGCACTTCGTGGCGGACTGCATTTCCCGCGCCAACCGCATCCACACCGAATGGCTGGTGCGCGACGCGGGGGCGCAGGTGCGCGCGCTAGGGCTCGACCGGCAGGAGGTGGCGCGCACCTTCGCCAACACGCCGGCGCTCGACGTCCCGATGATCGCTCCGCCGGGCCGAACGGCCGGACCGGCGCCGGCGCGATCGCCGAAGCCGGCGGCAAAAGACGCCGAGGCCTGGATCCGGGCCCTGTACCATGACCTCTGGGCGCTGCGTCGGCTGGACCTGCTGGAACGCTACTATGCCGACGACGTAGTCTGCCACGCCGGCGGCGGCCGGCTGGCCCGCGGAACGCGGGAGATATCGCGCCTCCTCCTCCACGTCATGGCCGGCTTGCCCGACGGGGTGATGCGGGTGGACCACGTCTGCTGGTCGCGGGAGACGGACGGGGTCATCGTCGCGGTGCGTTGGGTGCTCATCGGCACGACGCGGCCCGGCGGCTTCCTTGGCGACGCGCCGGCGGGTCAACCGGTCGCCATGATGGGCGCCAGTCATCACCGTTTCGCCGCCGGCAAGATCGTCGAGGAGTGGATGATCTTCGACGAGATCGGCGCGCTGACCCAAGCCTATCGCGGCCAGATGGCGCGCGAGGCCGGTTCGCCATGAGCTGGGACCAGGATCTCCAGGTCCCCTCGCCCGTCGGCCAGCCGATCGAGCGGCTCCTCGAAGAGCGGCCCCGCCGTCAGGCCCTGCCGGGCTTCGAGCC
>JACDGF010000347.1 GCA_013815405.1 Caulobacteraceae bacterium
GCCTCGGCGCGCGCGTCGGCGTCCAGGCGGTCGTCGTCGTGGGCCAGGGCGGTCAGCACGTCGGCGACCTGGGTGAAGGCCGCCAGAACGGTCTCCTGATATCGCGCCAGGGAGGCGCGGGCCTGGGCCTCGGCGGCCCGCCGCCGGGCGCGCAGGGCGCCGCCGTTGAAGATCGGCGCGGCCAAGGCGCCGCCGAAATTCCAACCGCTGGACGAATAGGAGAACAGCGAACCGGGCGTCAGCGCCGACTGGGTGATACCCGCGAACAGGCGGATGTCGGGATAGAGGTCGGCGGTCGCGACGCCGATCCTGGCGGTATCGGCATGGAAATCGGCTTCGGCCGCCAGGATGTCGGGGCGCGCCCGCACCAGCGCCGAGGGCAGGCTGACCGGAATATGGGCCGGGGGCGCGAAGCCCTCCATGTCGAAATCCGGCGCCGTCCACGCGGACGGGGGTTTGCCCACCAGCAGGGCCAAGGCGTGGCGCGCCTGTGAAAGCTGTTGTCCGAACGGCGGCAGGAGGGCCTGATCCTCGGCCAGCTGGGCCTTCCCGCTGGTGGAGGCGGCCGCGGCCTCGCCGCCGGCGGCCTCCGCCCTGCGCACGATGTCGATGTTCGCCTGGTCGTCGGCGGCGATGGCCTGGAGCGTCGCGATTTGCGCGCGCAGGCCGGCGATGCGGATGGCCTGGAGTGCGACGTCCGAGGTGAGGGTGAGGTAGGCCGCGGCGGCCCGCTGGGCTTCCGCCTCGGCCATCGCCCCCGCCGTCTCGACCCGCCGCAGGCCGCCGCCGAAGACGTCCAGATCATAGGAGACCGTCCCTCCGACGCTGTAGAGATTGATCGTCGGGCTGGGAAAGCCGGGGATGCCGAAAACTTGGGTGTTGATCCGCTCGCGCTCGGCCCCGGCGCTGGCGTCGACCTTGGGCTTGCGATCGCCCCGCTCGGCCCGCTCCAGGGCCTGGGCTTGTCGCAGGCTGGCGTCGGCGGCGGCCACGGTGCGGTTGCCCGACAAGGCCTCGCCCATCACCGCGTCGAGCGCCGGCGAACCCAACGCCCGCCACCACGGCCCGGCGGGGCGAGCATCCGGGCTCGGCGTTACGCCGGCCGCGCGCGGATCGCCCGCCATGGCGAAGCCGGCCGAGGCGGGCGGCGCGGGGCGCTCGAAGTTCGGCCCGACGGTCGTGCAGGCGGTGAGGGCCATCGCAAAGGAAAGCGCGAATGCCTCCCTCCGTCGGCGCATGGGGAGGGTGGCGCGAAGCGCCGGGTGGGGCAGTCTGGTGAAGCCCGCGATCTTGGAGATGATCCACACTGCCCCACCCTGACGGCTTCGCCGTCTGTCCCTCCCCATGAAGGGGAGGGAGGAGACACTCCGCACCCTAATCCACCAGGGCATGGGCGGGATCCGGGGCGAAGCGGGGGGTGCGCATGAAGAGGAGCAGGGGCATGACGGCCAGGGTGATGATCATCATCAGCCTGAAGTCGTCGACATAGGCGACCATCGCCGCTTGGCGGGTCACCTCGCCGTTGAGCGCCTCGAGGCCGCCGGGGTTGAACAGGTCGAAGCGGGGCGGCATGGCGGCGCGGACGACCGGGTCGCTCCGCACGACATGCGCGGCCAAGCTGGCATGGACGACCTGCGTGTTCATCGTCCACAGGGCCTGCATGATCGAGATGCCGACGCTGGCCCCCAGGCTGCGCACCAGGGTGAAGACGCCGGTCGCCTCGGGGCGGTGAACCGGGGCCAGGGTGGCGAAGGCCAGGGTGCTCAGGGGCACGAAGATCAGGCCGATCCCCAGCCCCTGGATGACGCCCGAGACGACGATCGGCCGGCTGGTCATGCCAAGGTCGAACCGGGTCATCTGCCACAGCGCCAGGGTGCTCAAGGAAAGGCCCACCATCAGGATCAGCCGGGTATCCACCCGGCCGATCAGGCGCCCGACGACGAACATGGCGACGAAGGAGCCCAGGCCCCGGGGCATGGAGGCCAGGCCGCTTTCCAGGGCCGAATAGCCCATCAGCTGCTGCATCATCGGCGGCAGCAGGGCCATGGTGGAGAAGAGCAATATGCCGATGAAGAAGGCGAAGACGGTACAGGTGACGAAGTTGCGATCGAGCGCCAAGTCGCGATGGAAGAAGGGGTGGTGGGCGGAGAGGGTCTGCACGCCGAAGACCCACATGCCGATCAGGGCGGCGATGGCCTCTGTCCAGACTTCGGGCGAGGAGAACCAGTCGAGGCTGGGGCCGCGGTCCACCATCAGCTGGAAGGCGCCGATGAACACCGTCAGGGCGCCGAAGCCCAGGAAGTCGAACGGCCGGCCCTTGCCGCCGCCCTCCGAGGACATGAAGAGCGTCACCCCGGCCAGGGCCAGGATCCCGATCGGCAGGTTGATGTAGAACACCCAGCGCCAGGACAGGTTGTCGGTCAGCCAGCCGCCCAGCGCCGGACCGAAGATCGGCCCCAGGATCGCCGCCGCTCCCCACAGGGCCATCACCTGGCCGACCTGGCGGGGCGGATAGAGGTCGAGCACCACCGCCTGGGAGAGCGGGATCAGCGAGGCCCCGAACAGGCCTTGCAGCAGGCGAAAGGCGACGATTTCGCCCAGGCTGGTGGCGATGCCGCACAGCATGGAGGCGGCGGTGAAGCCGGCGATGGAGATCATGAACAGGCGCTTGCGGCCGATCCTGACCGACAGCCAGCCCGAAAGGGGGGTCATGATGGCGGTGGCGATGAGGTAGGAGGTCAGGACCCAGGTGATCTGATCCGGAGAGGCCGAGACATTGCCCTGGATGCGCGGCAGGGCGACGTTGGCGATGGTGGTGTCCAGGGAATTCATCACCGTCGCCAGCATCAGGGCGACGGTGATCGGCACGCGGTTGGCGATGTCGGAGGCGGAAGCCATCGCCGCTCAAGGCCGCGCGGAGCGGACGTCGACGGTGACCTTGGCCGAGAGGCCGGCGCGGCCGGCGACATCGGGCGGGGGCCTGTCGAAGGCGATGCGGACCGGAAGGCGCTGGACCACCTTGACCCAGTTGCCGGTGGCATTCTGGGCCGGCAAGGCGGAGAAACTCGCTCCGGCCCCCGGGCTGAAGCTGGCCACATGCCCGGCCAAGGCGCGGTTACCATAGGCGTCGATCCGGATCGCCGCCGGCTGGCCGACCCGCATCTCGCGCAGCTGGTTCTCCTTGAAGTTGGCCTCCACCCATGGCTGGCCCGAAAGCACGAAGAAGAGGGTCTGGGCGGCGTCGACATAGGCCCCGACCTGAAGCTGGTCGACGCGGGCCACGATGCCGTCCGCCGGCGAGCGGACCACGG
>JACDGF010000008.1 GCA_013815405.1 Caulobacteraceae bacterium
GGCGGCGCCTCCGCCTCCCGGCGGACCACCCGCCGGGCGCCCTACTTGCCGATCGCCACCGCCGCGAGCGCGGTGTTGAACAGGATCTGGGTCAAGGCCGCGGCGATGTCGATATAGTGCCCGGGAAGCCGGGTGATCACCAGTATGCGATCGCCTGGCGCCACCGCTCCATTGGTCTGGATCGACCCGTCCGGATGGATCACCAGGATGTGGCCCTTGTCGGCGAGGTTGCTAAAACCGCCCGCCTTCCTGATATAGCCCTTCAGCGAGACGCCGGGCTCGTAGATCAGGGTCTGGGCCTGGGTGACCTCGCCGCCGACCGCCACCACCTGGGACTTGAAGGGGATGACGATGACGTCGTCCGGCTCGAGCGAGACGCGGTTCAGGTCGATTCCGGGCGGGAAGGCGACGTTGCCGATCGGCATGATCCGGTTAGCGAAATTGATGTAGGTCTGAAGGGTCTGCGCCTGGGCGGCGTAGGCGCCGGACAGGGAGGCGACCGGGGGCGGCGTCGTATAGATCGCCTTTTGCAGCCTGGCCAGGCTTTCGCTCAGCAACTGCTTTTGGGTCACCGCCACGCTGGCGCGCTGAAGGTAGATCCAGCGCCGATCGGCCATGGAATCGAGCGGAATCCTGGCGATCATGGCCGCGACGCTGGTCTGGCGCGGCACCACATAGGCGCCCGGGCCGTGAAAGGCGCCGGTGACCTGTATGGCCACGGTGTCCGAGAGCGCGTCGGCGGAAAACCCGACCCGGTCGCCGTCCTGCAAGGCCAGGCGCGAGAATTCGGGCACGGTGACGTAGGAATTCAGGGGTTGCGCGTTGCGGACCCCAAGGAGGGCGACGTAGTTCGCCTCGGGACGCGGCCGGGCATAGTAGAGGATTTCCTCGCCCACGCCCGAGGTTCCGGCCAGTTCGAACGTGAAGGGCGCGCGCGCGGCCCCGCTGACCGAGACCACCGGGCCCTGCTGGCCGACCACGATCACGTCTCCGTTGCGAAGCGCGACCTTGGGAAGTTCGCCGGTGCGCAGAAACGCATAGAGGTCGATGTGGCCGACGACCTCGCCGTTGCGCTTGACCACGATGTTGCGGTAGCTGCCGCGGTTCGGGTCGATCCCCCCGGCCCGTTGCAGGAAGGCGACCACCGAATCCGAGCCCAGGCCGGCGTAAGGCCCAGGCGCCGTCACTGGGCCGGCCATGAAGACGGTGATCGGCACGGTGGTCACCGGGGCGGCGTAGACGTGGACGGCATTGCGATAGACGGCGGAGGCGGCTCGCTTGATCGTCGTGTCGATCTGACCGGCGGCCAGACCCCCGACCTTCACCGGCCCCACCCCGGGCACGACGACGTTCCCGTTGGTGTCGATCACCGCTTGCAGATTGGCGTCGGGAACGCTGCCCCAGAGGGTCAGGGCGACCACGTCGCCGGGTTTCATGATGTAGCCGGGATCGACCACACCGATGGTCGTGGCGCTGACGTTGGCGCTCGAGAACATCTCCGAGCCGAACGGCGCGGGCCGGATTCCCAAGGTCTGATACTGTAGAAGGCTGGACGGCGAGGTCGGCTCCGTCGAGGCCCCCAGGAGCGGCGCGGGCTGGGACGTCGTCGTCGGCGCCGAGGCGCTGGTGGCGGTCGTCACCGTCGATGTCGCCCCGGGGGCGCTGGTCGTGGTGGAATAGGTCGAAGCCGGCGGCGTCGGCGTGGCCGGCGGCGACTGGGCCGGGGCAGGTGGCGGCGCCACGGGCGTGGTCTGCGCTCCCGCCAGGGTCAAGCCCGAGGCAAGCAGGATCGCGCCGGCGCCCGCCAGGCGGGCGGCGAGGCGTCCCGGGACGTTCTTGAAAAACAACGTACTCATCATTGAAGGTGATCCTTGATCACGGAGTAAATCAGCGAGCCCGCGCCCAGCAGTACGACCGACGCCAAGGCTACGGCGACGACATTTAGGAACCGTTTCCAATAGTCCGACGCCTGTGGCAGTTGCGGCGGGATGAAGGGAACCACGAAGCTGGCGTTCTGATTCTGGGGTTGGGCGGCGACGAGGGCCCCCTCGGCGGCGAAATAGTTCTTCTGGGCGAACTGGTAGTCGAGCAAGGCGGCCTGGAGTTGGACGTCATGCGACGCCTGGGATTCTCCGGGCGCCGCCTTGGCCTTGGCGATCTGCTGGGTCCGCTGGGCTTCGAGGTTGGCGATCTGCTGCTGGACCGCCTTGGCCTGGGGCGCGGTGGGCTGGAACGCGGCCTGGACCGCCGCCTGGCTGACCTTGAGCGTGGCGAGCTGGCTGTCGATCGAGGCGACCAGGGAAACCGCCTCGCTGGCTTCGGTGCTGATCGTCAGGGTGTTGACGTTGCCCTGCAGGCCGGTGATCCGCTTGGTGGCCTCGTCGTAGTCCTTCTTGGTCGCCGCGACCTGGGCGAGAGCCAGGTTCAACGAGCCCTGCTGCACCTGCTTGTTCAGAACCTCCTCGACGTCCCTGGCCGCCTGCAGGACGCCCTGCGCGAGACGCAGGGATTCCTGGGGCGTGTAGGCGAAGACCTGGACCGTGACGTCGTTCGACGTGCTGTCGTACGCCGTCTTCATGTGGTTGTTCCAGAACCAGGTCGTCCATTCGAGGGAGGACTTGGGAGACAGATAGGCGAAGGGGTCGAGGCTGAAACGGTCGTACGCCTGGTTCAGGCCGAACTTGGCCTTCAGATTGGCGATGGGAGCGGACGATATCAGGTAGTTGACGACCAGGCGCGGATCGGTCGTCGAGCCGGTGGGGGCGCCGATGACCAGCCCCGCCAGCAGATTGCTGGACGGCGGCGTGGCGCCGCGGATGGTGAAGGTGGTGTCGGTCTCATACTGCGGGGGGGTGATCACCGCGTAGTAGACCGTCGCGAGAAGCACTGGGCCCAGGACCCAGATCGCCATCGACCGCAGGGCGCGACGGCGCTGTTCGCGGCGGACCAGTTCGCGCGGCGTCGGCTGGCTGGATTGGGGTGTGGTGGTGTTCACGAGATCGCTCGCAGGTAATATTCGTTCGCCTCGTCGATGGTATCGTACATCGTCAGCTTCCCTCCGTTCAGCACGCCGGCCCTCGTGCAGTACTGCTTGATCATCTGGATCGCGTGCGAAACCATGATCACGTCGGCGCCGGCCCTGCGCTCGTGGAAGATCTGGTTGCACTTGCGCTGAAACGCGACGTCGCCGGCGGCCAGGGCCTCGTCGATCACATAGACCTGGAAGCGGATGGCCATGCTGAGCGCGAACGCCAGCCGCGAGCGCATGCCGGTGGAGTAGGTCTTCACCGGTTCATGCATCGAAATGCCCAGTTCGGAAAACCGGGCGACGAAGTCCGTCACTTCGGCGATGTCCGCGTCATAGATGCGGCACACGAAGCGGAGGTTCTCCGCGCCGGTCAGGTTGCCGGCGAACGAGCCTGAAAACCCCAGCGGCCAAGACACCGCCACGTCACGCCGCACCTCGCCGAAGGTGGCGCCCTCGACGCCGCACATGATCCTCAGCAGGGTGGACTTTCCCGCCCCGTTCTGGCCGAGGATGCCGATGCTTTCCCCGCGCGGAAACACCGCATTCACCCCGCGCAGGACGTGGATGAGCCCTTGCTTGCCGGGATAGGTCTTCTCGATGTCGATGAGTTCGATCACGGTCAGCCGGACTCGTCGGTGTGGCCCACCAGCCGCAACGACCAATTGATCACCAGGCCGACGAACAGCATCAGGGTGGCCGTCACGATGACAAACCAGGGATTGTAGTAGGTGCTGACGAAGCCCGGGATGGCCCCGGTCCGGAGCCACTCCAGCAGGTGGGCGATGGGGTTGAGCGAGGCGTATTTGCGAAAGGTGGTCGGAAGCGACCCCAAGGTGAAGAAAATGCCCGAGGTGAAATAGAGCGGCCGACTCAAATAGCCGAAGACTTGGGGCCAGACCGGCCAGAGCCGCGCCAGGTTGGCGCTGAATATCGCCCCGCATACCGAAAAGTAAAACAGCGCGACCACCGCCCCGACAAGGACTATCGGCACTCGCACCCACGAAATAAACAGCTGATTATACAAAAACCGCAGGCCTATGATGAAAATCATCGTTACAATGACAAAAGTCGCGGCGTCAAGCAGAACCCGCGCAATCACCACATCGAAGACCTTGACCTGTGGATAGGTCAACAGGGGAAGGTTGGCCTGCGCCGCCGTGGCGCCGCGGGAGATGCAGTTCCTCCAGAAGAAATACGGCATGATCCCGGTCAGAAGAAACACCGGCATCGTCGTCGGCAGCGGGTTGGCCCGTTGGATCAGGGTGAAGACGACCCAGAAGACCGCCAACTGGATCGCCGGATCGAACAAGGCCCAGAGATATCCCAGGTCGGACTTGCCGTAACGGGTGCGCGACTCCCGGATCATCAGGGCGAAAATCACCCGTCCCATCACCGACAGATTATTGCCCAGGGACGGGGCGATCGGCCCGGCCGCGGCCGGCGCGGTGGGGATGGTCGACTCCGAACTCATGCGTCTGTCTTGCCTGTCACGGGGTGGGTGGTCGCCACAAGGAGCCTATCCGCGTTCACCGGCCGCTCCGTGCGCAAAGCCCCCGAGTCGGCGGTTCCCGATAGCTTACCGCGTCTGGCGAGGCAAGGCGCGGCTTCGCCCGCCAAACCGTCGTCGCTCGGGCGGGACAAGCGAATCCGCCGCGATCGCCGGCCCGGGCCGCATGGCCGCCACATAGGGTCGGGGCGACAAGACATGCGGACAAATCATCGTATAATCGTTAAATGCCCGTCAATATTGCCGCCGATGATCTTGTGACCTGAGTTCAATCCATGCCTGATGCTTTTTCCGGACGAAAGGATCTCGCCCCCGCCCAGGGGGTTGCCGCCACGCCTTTTCGCCGGCGCCTCTATGTGCAGCTCGAGCCCGCGGCATGGCCGAAGCGCGGCCTGTCCCCGGTCAATGTCGGGGTGTTCGTGGTCATCATCGTGACCTCGATCCTGGCCATCGTCGAAACCGAGCCGGACGTCGAGGTGGGTCGAGAGACGCTGTTCAACATCATGGAATGGATCATCGGCGCGGTCTTCACCGTCGAGTATCTGGCCCGGGCCTGGACCGCGAAGGAAAACCCGAAATACGGCCCAGGATGGCGCGGGCTGTTCCGCTACATGACCTCGCCGGTCGCCATCGTCGACCTGATCTCGATCGTGGCCAGTTTCGTGACCACCGCGGGCCTGCAGCCCTATCTGCTGCGGGCGGTCCGCCTGTCCCGCATCCTGCGCCTGGCCAAGCTGGGGCGAATGTCCAACGCCATGAGCTATCTCATCGAAGCCATGGTGGCGCGGCGCTACGAACTGCTTTTCAGCCTGTTCGTCAGCCTGACCTTCATGGTCTTCTCCGCTTCCCTGCTTTATCTGGTGGAGGGGCCGGCCCAGCCGGACAAGTTCGGCAGCATCCCAAGGGCGATGTGGTGGGCCACCGCCGCCCTGACGACGATCGGCTACGGAGACACCTATCCGATCACGCCGCTTGGAAGGATCTTCGCCGCCATGTCGGCCATCGGGGGGATCGGCCTGGTCGCGATGCCGACCGGGATCATGGCCGCCGCCTTCAGCGAGGCGGTTCAGAAGCACTCGCAAGACCTGGTGAAGGCCGCCGGGGGTGAGGACAAGTCAGCGCCCATCGCCGACGAATAGGCCGGGCAGGCGGGATTTGGCCAAGACTTTGGGCCGGCCGACGACGGCACGGGGCGCCCGCGGCCGACGGAGAGGCGCCTCCGGCGCCTCGCTCACGATTCTTGTCCGCCCCACTCTCGACCGCCTCTCGACCCATCCGTCTTTCTGCCTTATAGCGGCCGCCTGAGCATTGGCTGGCCAGGACGATGAACCCGGAGCGCTTTCGAATGCGCCATCGTCCGCGCGGCTCTATTGAAAAAATCATGAACCGGCCATCAGGGCCGAACGGCGGAAAGTGAATTGAATGTCCAGCACCCCCGCGACCGCCCAGGCCGGCAAACCGGCCAAAACGGAACGCAAGAAACGCAAGGCGCTGTCCGCCGCCGCGATCGGCCGGCGGGTGGCCTCGATCAAGCAGATGGACAAGGACAAGGCGAAGAAAGGCCGTCGCCGCCTGCTTCATGGGCTTCTGAGCGGAATCGCCGACGGCTCGATCGAAGACCCGGCCCGGGCGGCCCGGGAATTCCTGGCGCTCTCGCCGAAGAAGCCGGCGGCCGAAGACTAGCGGGCGCCGGCGGCGATCGCCGGGCGGCTTCTTCGGCATCGGGAAACAAGGCCGAGGACGGGGCTCCGACCCACCGGGAGGCGAGCCGTGGCCGGATTTAAACGCGTTCTGCTTTACGCGGGCGCGCCCAAGACCGGGACCACCTCGATCCAGACCTTTCTGTGGTCGAACCGCGGCGCCCTGATGAAACAGGGAGTCTATGTCCCCCGGACGGGCCGCAGGGGCGCCCAGCATATGGAAGTGCCCGCCACGCTCCACGACGGGAAACGCCGAAGCGGCCTGGATCGCCACGCCGACGTGCGGGACGACAACCTCCAGGAGCGCCGGAGCGCCTTCGTCCGCGGTCTCGACGAGGAACTGGCGCGCGCGCCCGCGTGCCACACCCTGCTGTTCATGAGCGAATATCTGTTCACCTCCAGCAGAAAGGAGGTGCGGACCTATCGGAAGTTCTTCTCCCGCTACGCCCCTCGCCTGGAAAGCCTGATGTACCTGCGCCGCCAGGATCATTGGCTCGCCTCCCTGACCCTGCAGGGCCGCAAAGCGGGCACGCGCGATGATCTCGAACTGACTCCCGGCCCACCAGACGAATACGGCGGCGCTATCCGCGTCTGGGATGTCGAGAGCTATGCCTGTCACATCCGCCGGTTCGAACGGGAGTTCCTGTTGAACGGCGATCTGATCGAGGACTTCTGCGCCACCATCGGCGCCGAGCCGCCGAGGCCCGCCGCCACCGAGGTTCGCGCCAATCCGGCGATCATGCAGGAGCAGCTCGAATTGATGGATGTGTTGAACCAGAAGCTGGCGTCCATGCCGTTTTTCCGCCGGATTCCCTATCGTCGCACCTTCATAGCGTTCTGCGCCGATGTGCTGGGGGGGACCAGAATCGAGTTTCAGCGCGACGCGGCCAGGGCGGCCTTCGAAACCTACGAAGAGATCAACAGCTGGCTGCATCACACCAGGGACCCCGAGGGGCCGACGCTGTTTTTCAACGCCGACTTCAGCGACTACCCGGAGGTGCCGAGGAACGGCCGGCAATACACTTTGAAACAACTGGCGCAATTGAAATCGGTGGTGACCGAGCGACTGCGGGACCGACGCCTGGCCGAGCCCGCCGTCGCCGATCTGCCCCTGCGTTACAGCCTGACGGACTATATCGCCGCGGCCTTTATCGTGCTTCGCAAAGCCGAACTGCGCGAAAGCCGCCGGGCGCTTCGGGAGGCGCGGAGCGCCGAAGAGCGTGCGCTGGGAGAGGAACTGGGTTTCAAGCCGATCGAAGGCATCAGTGAGTTCATTGACGACGACGATGACGACTAGCCGAAGGCCGCCCTCGGCCGAGCCGGGCCGGCCGTGACCCGGTTCGATCGCGTTCTTCTCCATACGGGCGCGCCCAAGACCGGTTCGACCTCGATTCAAGGCTTTCTGTGGTCGAGCCGCGGCGCCTTGATGAAACAAGGGGTCTATGTTCCCCGGGCGGGCCGCAGGGGCGCCCAGCACATGGAAGTGGCCGCCACCCTCCCCTTGGGACACCGGCGGGTCGGCCTGGATCGTCGCGCCAACCTGCGAGACGACAACATAGAAGGGCGACGAGCGGCGTTCATCCGCGATCTCGACGACGAATTGGCACGGGCGCCGAAATGCCACACACTTCTGCTGATGAGCGAGGATCTGTTCACCTGCACGAAAAACGCCGTGCAAACTTATCGAGAATTCTTCGCCCGCTACGCCTCTCGCCTGGAGAGCCTGATGTACCTGCGCCGCCAGGACCGGTGGCTGGCCTCCCTCACTTTGCAAGGTCGCAAATCTGGCGCCCGACAGGGGCTGGAACTGATTCCCGCCACGCCAAAGCATTACGGCAGCAATATCCGGATTTGGAATGCTGAAAGCGATGCTTGCCACATCCGTCGATTCGAGCAGGAATTCCTGCTCAACGGTGATCTGATCGACGACTTCTGCGCAACCGCCGGCGCCGATCGAGCGGACTTGGCGACCGTGGCGGTTCACGCCAATCCGGCGATCATGCAGGAGCAACTCGATCTGATCGACGTCTTGAACCGCAAGTTGGAGCGAATGCCGTTCTATCGCCGGATCCGCTATCGCCGCACCTTCATACCCTTTTGCGCCGACATCCTTGGGGGGACCAAGATCGAATTCGAGCGCGGCGCGGCCGTGGAGGCTTTCGAGTCCTACAAAGGTATCAACGGCTGGCTGCGCGCTACCAGAGACGCCGCGGGGCCGCCGCTGTTCTTCAACGCCGACTTCAGCGACTACCCGGAAGTGGCGCGGAACGACCGCCGATACACCTTGGATCAACTCGTGCATCTGCAGTCGGTGGTCGCGGGACGGCTGCGCGAGCTTGGCCTCACCGCGCCTCCCGTCGCCGATCAAGGCTCGCGTGACAACGTGATGAACTATATCGCCTCAGCTTTCATTCCTCTGCGCAAGGTCGAGTTTGAAAGCGCCCGGGCGCTTTTGAAGTCGCGGAAGGCGGACGAGCGGAAGCTGGCGGAAGACCTGGGCCTTTCCACGACGGAAGACGTGAGCGATTTCTATGACGAAGATGACGGCTAGCCGAAAGCCGGAGCCGGTCGAACCGCGCCAAGCATGAACCGGTTCGAGCGAGTCCTGCTCTACATCGGCGCTCCCAAGACCGGCACCACATCGGTCCAGATCATGCTCTGGCAAAATCGGCCCGCCCTGATGGAGCAGGGGATCTACATCCCCCTGGCCGGCCGCGCGGGGACCGACCAGCATATCGCGCTTCCGGCGATCGTCCTTCGGGCCGATCACAGGGAGGATCTCGACCGCCATGCGAACCTGCGGGGCGTCGATCGGGAAACCCGCCGCCGCGATTTCCTTCGCGACCTCGACGACGAAGTCGCGGCCGTTCGACCCTGTCACACCCTTCTGCTGTTCAGCGAACACATGTTCTATTCGACGGTGGCCGAAATTCCGGGGTACCGAACGCTCTTCTCGAACTACGCTCCTGCCCTCGAATGCCTCATGTATTTGCGGCGGCAGGACCGATGGCTCGCCTCGCTCGATCTTCAG
The DNA here is from genome assembly GCA_013815405.1 of Caulobacteraceae bacterium. GTDB lineage: Bacteria > Pseudomonadota > Alphaproteobacteria > Caulobacterales > Caulobacteraceae > Acaudatibacter. Next base: position 9,267 of record JACDGF010000008.1, read on the forward strand.
GTCAGGAAGGCCGTGGCCGACACCGACTTCGGCCTCAACGCCATGCCGCCAAAACGATACGGGGCGGCGGTGCGCGCATGGGACAAGGTCGCCGATCGCTGCCACATTCGCCGATATCAGACCGGGTCGCTGGTTCGCGGCGACGTGGTCGCCGACTTTTGCGCCACGATCGGCCTCGACGACGCCCGGCTCTCGACGTCCGGTGTCCACGCCAATCGCTCGATCCTCCAGGAGCAGGTCGAGCTGATGGACGCGCTGAACGCACGCCTCCGCTCGCTGCCGCCGGCGCGACGGGTCATCATTCGGCGCGGGTTCCTGCCGCTCTGCGCGGAGGTGCTCGGCGGGACCAAATTCACCCAGGCTCGTGACCGCGCCCTGACGACGTTCCGCGCCTACCAGGACATCAACCGGTGGCTGCGGGTCACCCGGGATCCCGACGGCCCGGAATATTTTTTCGACGAGGATTTCAGCGACTATGAAATTCATCCCAGCAATGATCGGCGCTACACGCGCGCTCAGCTCGGCCGCCTCCTATCGGTCATTCGCGGCAGGCTGGAGAGCGGCGGCGCGACGGCGGCGGGCGCCGGGGACCTTGCCTCGCGCACCGCGTTGATCGGCGCCATCGCCTCGGCCTTCATTTCCCTTCGCCGCGCGGAACTTCGTGGGGCGCGGGAGACGCCGGCGCATCGGCCGCGCTGAGCCACCGGCCGCTCGCCGCGCGGCTCAGCTGGCGTCGCGGCCCGCTCCGATCCGCCGTTTGACCACCCGCCAGGGTTCCACCCCGCACGCGGCGGCCCAGTCGTCATAGGCCGCCTCGAGCCTGGACACGTCGGCGCCGCAGTTCGGCGCCCGATCGCTCAATTCGGTGCGGTCCTCATCCATGTCGTAGAGTTCCCACGGGTGGCCCCGTTCCCGGACGAGCTTCAGATTGCCCACCCGCGCGGCCCTGTGGCCGCCATGCTCCCAGAAAAGCATGCGCCCGGCCAGTTGGCCGCCGCCCGCGAGAGGATCCAGGAGGCTGACGCCGTCGAGCGTCTGAAGGGCGTGCCCGCCCATCTCTCGCGGCATCGTCGCCCCCGCCGCATCCAGAATGGTCGGCATCAGGTCGATGACGTGGGCGGGATCGTCGATCGCCCGCCCGGCGGGAATCCTTCCTGGCCAGCGCACGATGAGGGGCGTGGAAATGCCACCTTCATGGACCCAGCTCTTGTGGAGGCGGAACGGTGTGTTGGAGAGGTTGGACCAGCAACGGCCATAGCTCATGAAGGTCTGGCTGCCGCCCGGCCGAAGTCCCGGGCGGTTGCCGATCGCGATCGGGCGCCCGTCGGGGAGGTGATCGGGGTAGCTCAGGGCGAACCCATCCTCGTCGAGACTCTTGGCGCAACCGCCGTTGTCGGAAAGGAACATTACCAGGGTGTCGTCGCGCGCGCCGATCGAGGTCAGATGGTCGAGCAATCGGCCCACGCAGCGGTCCATGCGATCGACCATGGCGGCATAGACCGCCATGCGCATCGCTTCCCAATCCTTGTGGGGGGAATCCTCCCAGGCCCCAGCCTTGGGGTCACGGGGGCTCAAGGCCCAGGGCCGGCGAAAGAGTCCCGAAGCGGCAAGCCGCTCGTGACGCGCGACGCGGGCCTTGTCCCATCCCCCCTGGTAGGCGTTTTCGTAGCGCGCGATGTCATCCCGCGGCGCCTGAAGAGGCCAATGGGGGGCGGTAAAGGCGAGATAGAGGAAGAAGGGCTGGGGCGGCGCGGCGCTCCCGATCATGGCGATGGCCTGGTCGGTCACCGCGTCGGTCATATAGAAATCATCGGCCTCGACGAGCACCCGGCGATCGTCGGCCATCATATGGTGCGGCGCGAAATAGCTGCCGGCCCCGTACAAGGTGCCGTAATAACGCTCGAAGCCCCGCTGGAGGGGGGTGGGATGGTCGACGTCGCCGACCGTCCAGCTGTCGACGTCGCGGGGCTGGAAATCACCGCCGACATGCCACTTGCCCGCCATCAGGGTGCGATAGCCATTGAGCCTCAGGACCTCGGCGACGGTGGCGGTGTCGTTGCGAAGATGACCCTGGTAGGCCGGCAGCGACAGCTGAGCCGTCATGTGGCCCACGCCCGCCTTGTGCGGGTAGAGCCCGGTCAGCAGAGACGCCCGCGTCGGGCAGCACCTTCCGCAGTTGTACATGGCCGAGAGGACCACGCCCTCCCGGGCCAGGCCATCGATGAAGGGTGTCCGGATTTCGCCGCCCGTGACGCCCAGATCGGAAAAGCCCATGTCGTCCACCAGGATTAGCACGACATGGGGCCGCGGTCGGTCGGCGGGAGAGGCCGGAGGATTCATACCCCCTGACTAGCGTCGTTCCGGCTGCCGCGCCATCGCCCGCGGGTTCGGCCACGAACGGTAGGCAATCCGAACCGGCCGCACGGCCCGCTCCGACTATTTTTCTTGCCTAACTTCGTGTCCTTCGTGATCTTTGGGGTTCATGTGTTTTTTCAGGCGCGGGGCGCCGTTTGATGATCGGATCTTCCCGCCGCCGGCTCGGGCGTTCGCGTCGCGGTGACGCCGGCGCGCCCTGAGATCAAAGACTCCCCGATGGACAGCACACACCCCGTCGCCGGGCTTCGGGCGGCCCTTGACCTCGTCCTGGCGGAGATCGCCCAGTTGGCCGGCCCCGACGGCGCCGACTATTTCAGCGAGGCAGTGGCGGGCGCCGCGCTCTTCGGCGAGGCCATCGCCGTTCAACATCTTCGCAACAAGCTGGTCGCCTATCTGTTCGTCAAAGGGTTTCCCGATCAGCCCCAGGTCGGTTTCAAGCCGCGAATGCGGCGAGACATCGCGGTCCTGGTCGATTGTCTGGAAGGCGCGCTCCTGCGGCGCTTTGAACCCCCAGACCCGCCGCCGCCTCGATCGCCTGCCGATGATCGCGGCGCGCGGATCCTTCTGCTCCTGGACCATCTGCCCGCCCGCAACCGGATTTTCTCACACACGCGCCAGGTCTGCACCTACGCCGCCGCCCTCGCGCTCGACCCGGGCGTCGAGGCCGTTCAGGTTCTGGTGACCCAGGAGACCGCGCCGGAAAATCCCTTCCACGCGATCACCGAGGTCGGACCGGAGCATGAACGGGGATGGCGCGCGGAACTGGAGGAGGTCGCCAGCGGTCCCGCGCCCAAGGTCCAATTCCAGACCATCGGCCGGGTGGGTCCGGTCCGGCCATACCGGGACTCGATAGCCCGCTCCCTGGCGTTCGAGCCCGATGTCGTGTTCGCCTTCCAGGGGATCTTCCGCTCCCGGATGATCCCCCTATTGCTTCGTCCCCGGGCGGCCATGATCGCGGTTCAGATGAACCAGATCAATCCCGAACCCGCCTTTGCCGACCTCGTGCTGGCCCATGGCCACAGCGGCGATTTTTCCCAGAAGCGGACGCCGGCCAAATGGCGGAACCACGCGGTTCCCCTGATTCCGTTTCCCAAGGAGTCGTCCGTCGATCCCGGCGAGCTGGGGCCGGCGTCCGCCTTGCGGATCGTGACGGTGCTTACCCTCGGCCGCCTGGAGAAGGGGCTGATGAGGGATGACGCGGCGGGGCTGAAGTTCGTGATCTCCTTCCTTGAGGACCGCCCGGAGGCGGTATGGCTTCTGGTCGCGATCGAGGATCCCGAGGCGTTCGCCAAGGTCATCGCCCCGCGCGTTCCGGCCGGCGTCGCCGAACGGATCCGGCTGCTGCCGGTGGTTCCCGACCTGCGGGCGATCTATGAACACTGCCACATCTACGTGCATCTGCCTCCGCTGGAGGGAGGAAACATGGGGATCGCCATGGCCGTCGCCGAAGGCGTTCCGGTCCTGGCGCGTCAAGGCACCGATGGGGCCAACACCCTTCTTCCGAGCCAAGCCTATGCCGATGCGCCCCAGGCGGCGAAGAGCCTTCGCCGCCTGGCGGCCAGCCCGGAGCTTCGATCGCGAAGGCTCTCCAGGCAGAGGGAGAAGATCGAGCGCGACCATTCGATGGCGGCGGCCAGCACCGCTCTCCACGGGTTTCTCAAGGACGCCCTGACCCGTTTTCGGGCGGGGCGAGCCTTGGATTCCCATTCAGGCGCTTAGTTTTACTGTTCCGTAACACCCCCGCCTGTTCAATTCCGCCTTCGCTCTTTGCTTAAGCCCTCTCCCCCGTTCTTCACGGGGGAGAGGGTGGGGTGAGGGGGCCCAGCCGCCGCCTTCGCTCTCGCCGAAGAGGGCGCCGGCCTCGTCGGCCACCTCGCCGTCGCCGCCACAGGCGATCAGGATCGTATGACAGACGCCATCGAGGTTGAGGAAGATCTCGTTCGGGGATGCGGATGACCCGCGTGCCTATCGCACCGATCGGCTTGATCGAAAGGCGCCTTGCCGGATGGGCCGCCGCGTCGGGGCGACCCCCTCACCCAACCCTCTCCCCCGCGAAGAGCGGGGGAGAGGACTAGGGACGCGGTGCGGTTAGGGGCCGGCGACAACGCGCTCGCGTGAACGCGCCCGGAATTCGACGTCGACCGGTTCAGGCCCCGCGGCCCCGCGCGCGCCGCCAGGGAAAGGCGAGGCGCGCTTACGCCTTTTTCTCGGCCGCGCCCGCCATCTTGGCGCGCAAGCGCTTTTCCCGCGCTTCGAGCTTGGGCAGCTTCTCGGCGGCTTCGGGCGTGCCCCTCATCTTCGCCGACTTGTCCTGGACCGATTTCAGTTTTTCGTCGAGGCTCTTCTTGTTGGCCTTGTCGCGATTCTTGCCGGCTTTCTTTTTGCCGCCTGCGGGTGATGCGTCCATCGTCTCTACAATTCCTTCCGTGGGGTTTGGCCGTGATGGCATGCTCACGAGGCGTTAGCTGATCCAGGCCGCCTCGACGTCAAGGAGGTCATCGACGCCGCCGCCATTATGCAGCGCGCGGCGCCGATATCAACCAAAACGCGCGCGAAAATCACGCGCCCCATGCGACATCGCCGACACGATCGCCGTTGGAAACCTCGCCGTCCGCCGCGACGCCCCTGGATCCTCACAGATCCCTCGCCTCGCAGAGGCGGTGGAACGTCCGTTTGGCCCGTTGGTAGAGTTCGAGGTCGGCCCCGCGATGCGTCCGAACCGCGCGCCGTTCCTCGGGCGACAGCACATGTTTCCGGCCGGCGGTCTGGGGATCGACGTTGGTCCGCTCCTTGACCTCGATCGCGCGGCCGAAGGTGGCGTTGAACAGGGCGACGCCGCGGTCGAATTCTTCCGACAGGGCGACCACGGCGAAATGCTCCAGCGGCGCCGAGCCGATAAGCTCGCTCTGACAATTGGTCACCGTGTCCTGTTTGAGGAAGTCCACGAAGGTCATCTCCGGGTCCTGCGCGGCCCGGATGGTCGGATCGTTGTGCGGGGGGATTCGCCGCAGGTATTTATAGTGCGAGATCGCCTGCTGCATCGGATGGCGAAAGAACGCCACATAGTGTTCGGGGTGGAACAGGCCGAGGTACTTGTCGGCGATGAAATGACCATGGATGACGTCGTAACGCCGTTCGATCTCGTCGCGATCCGCCCGCGCCGCCCGCGCGCGCCGTCGCCGAACGCGCAGGATCTGGTCGGACACGAAACCGCCGCGGTCGCCGTAGTCACGCAGCACACGCGGCCCGAACGCGGCCTCTAGGGCGTCGCGAAACGTTTCGCCACCCGTCTTCGGCATGTGCACCGAAAGGATCATGGCTCCTCGAGGAGGCCGGCGTCGCGAGCGGCGAAGGGCTTGTCGTCCGATCAGGAAACGTAAGGCTGATAGCCGAGTTCTTCGAAATAGAGCCAGTCCCGCTCCTGAACGCGCGACACGAGGTCGGATGGCAGGTTCTTGAGGTCGATGCCCGGGTTGATCGAAACGTTTTTCGTGCGGTCCTTGTCGAGAAACGCCGTCGCGGCTGACCGTCGTTTGAAGAGCGCCGAATGCTCGCCGGTGACGAGTTTTTTCAGATCGCCCGACAGGCTTTCCGTCTTGATCACCACCTTATACAACCCAGCCGACCTGAGGCGTTCCTTGACGTCGTTTTTGTCACGCAAGGTTTCAAAGACCTCAAGAGGCGAAGCAAAGGCCAGGATCAAAAACCGCAGGGTTTGAAGGCCGACAAAATCCAGGATCCGGTGGTTGTCCACGCCCAGGAGATGTTTCTGACTGGCCACCGGATCCAGAAGCAGTTCGAGCCAGGACGTAAAACCTTCGTTGGTGCCGTTGTAAAAATGGGACATGCCGGCCTTGTTCAACCGCCCACGTAACCCGCCTTTTCCTTCGTTGCCGTGGGAATATAGCGAAAGGTACTGTTTCAGCGGGTCCCGGCACGAAATGATATACAGTTTGTCGGGGTCCCGCCGCTCCACCGGCCTGTGCTTGTGATCGGTCACCACCTCCGTCCGGGCGAATCTCTTCAGAAATCGCCTGATCGTCGTCGAACCGGTCTTCTGGACGTCGAGATAGACGAAATCCTCGAACTCAAGCATGTGCCATAGCCTCGATCGCCCCGTTCACCCGAACTCGCCCGCCCGCTCCCGCGGCCGGCCGGGCGCCGGCGCCGGATAGGCGACTAGACGTTTCGGCCGGCGGTTGCAACGCCGTGGGTCGCGGCGAACGGGCCCCAGCGGTTCGCCGGGCGTGACGCGCCCTACTCC
>JACDGF010000348.1 GCA_013815405.1 Caulobacteraceae bacterium
TGGCGGCCGTGACCGGGCGGTTGGTCCCGCTTCGGCTGGGTCTGCACCTGGCGGCCGGCATGCGCGTCGGCCTGTACGGCGGTTCGTTCGACCCGGCCCATGGCGGTCACCGCCATGTCGCGCGCACGGCGCTCCGGCGGCTCGGGCTGGATCGCGTGGTCTGGCTGGTCTCGCTCGCAAACCCCCTGAAGGCGCCCGGCTCGAGCCAGTCGCTTGAGCGTCGAAGGCTCGGCGCGGCGCGCCAGGCGCGCGGACCGGGGATGGTCGTGTCCGACGCCGAGCGCCGGCTCGGTTCACGCTACACGATCGACACCGTTCGGCGGCTGAAGGCGCGATTTCCGACCGTGAGGTTCGTCTGGATCATGGGGGCCGACAACCTCGCCGACTTTCACCGCTGGAAGGCCTGGACGCGGATCCTGGCCGAACTCCCCCTGGCGGTGATCGCGCGCCCGGGGTTCATGGCCAAGAGCCTGTTCTCGCCGATGGGCCGCCGATTCGCCCAGGCCCGTCTGCCGGCCGGCGCGGCGCGGCGCCTCGCCTTGGCCAAGCCCCCGGCCTGGATTTACCTGGCCGCGCCGCTCGATCCGGCGTCCTCGACGGCGCTTCGCGTTTGCGCCTGACCTGGACCCCGGTTCGTGATAGGGTTCTGCCCGCGATGGCGCGAGAGGAGCTTTCAGCTGAGCCGTAAATTTGCGCCTGGCGGCCATGAAACGCCGGCGGCGTCGGAGCCGTGCGATTTTCCCGCAGACCGCACGCCTCTCGAGGCCCTGATCCTGGCGCGCCTGGACGATGAAAAGGCCCAGGACATCGTGTTCATCGATTTGAAGGGCAAGAGTTCGTTCGCCGACGGTCTGGTGATCGCCTCGGGCCGCTCGCATCGGCACGTCGGGGCCATGGCCGAGCATCTCCTGCGGGCGCTGAAGGACGCGGGCCGCGGCCGGGCCAAGGTCGAGGGCCTCCCCCACTGCGACTGGGTGCTGATCGACGCCGGCGACGTGATCGTTCACCTGTTCCGCCCGGAGGTCCGTTCCTTCTACAATATCGAGAAGATCTGGTCGGTCGAGCTTCCCGGCCAATCGGCCGCGTTCTGAACGGGCCTTGAGGGTCGTCCTTCTGTGCGTGGGCCGGCTGGGCAAGTCGGCCGAAGCCCGGCTCGCCCTGGACTATGTCGACCGCGCCACGGCGGTCGGGAGAACCCATGGGCTGGGGCCGGTCGAGATCGTCGAGGTCGAGGGCCGCGGGCCAGGTGGGGCCGCGCCCGCCCTGCTGGAGCGGCTGGACGGCGGCCACTTGATCGCCTGCGACGAGCGCGGCGCCGGGCGGCCATCGCGCGACTTCGCCTCCAGACTGGGCCGTCTGCGGGACCATGGCGTGCGCCGTCTGGTATTCGCGGTCGGCGGCGCGGACGGTCTGGACGGCGCGGTCCTGAAGGCGGCTCGCGAGCGGCTGGCTTTCGGCCCGCAGACCTGGCCCCACGCCCTGGCGCGGGTGATGCTGGCTGAACAGATCTATCGGGCGGCGACGATCATGGCCGGGTCTCCCTATCACCGCGATTGAGCGCCACCCCTTTTGCCGGTCAGCGAAGCGGATCGTCTTGCGCCGGGCGATGGAATGCCACATGTTCGAAGGATCGGGGACGAGGTTGTTTGCCGGCCCGCCATATTTTCGGCGGGTATGATGGTCATGGCGGTAACGATGCGAAAGTACCTGTTGATCGGCGCTTCGGCGTTCGTCCTGGGCGCCGGCGCCATGGCCTACGTCAGCCAGACCGCGCGCGCCACGCCGGAGCCCCGGGCGCAGACCTATCACATGCTCGAGCTGTTCGGGAACGTCCTGGACACCGTCGAGCGCCAGTACGTCACGCCGGTGGACGACAAGACGCTGATCGAGGCGGCGCTCAACGGCATGCTCACCTCGCTCGATCCCCATTCCGACTATCTGAACCCGGCCGCCTACGGCGACATGCAGGACCAGACCCGCGGCGAATACGGCGGCCTGGGGCTGGAGATCACCAGCGAGGACGGGGTCGTCAAGGTCATTTCCCCCATCGACGGCACCCCGGCCGCGCGCGCCGGCGTGAAGGCCGGCGACTATATCACGGCGGTGAACGGCCAGACGGTCCTGGGCCTTTCGGTCAACGACGCGGTCAAGCAGATGCGGGGCAAGGTCGGGGAGATGGTCAGCCTCACCATCGCCCGGGAGAAGACCGACCCTTTCGACGTCAAGATGGTCCGCGAGATCATCCAGCCCAAGTCGGTGACTTGGCGCGCCGAGGGCGACTATGGCTATCTGCGACTGGCCAGCTTCAACGAAAAGGCCACCGACGAGTCCAAGGCCGCGATCGACGATCTGCGCGCCAAGAACCCGCGCCTCAAGGGCTTGGTTCTCGACCTGCGCAACAACCCCGGCGGCCTGCTCGATCAGGCGGTGGGGGTGTCGGACCTCTTCCTCAACGGCGGCGAAGTGGTTTCCCAGCGGGGGCGCGATCCCAGGGACATCGAACGCTACAACGCCAAGCCGGGCGCGAAGCTGGGTGGCCTGCCGGTGGTGGTGCTGATCAATTCGGGCACCGCCTCGGCCGCCGAGATCGTCGCCGGCGCCCTGCAGGATCGTCACCGGGCCGAGCTCGTCGGCCTGACCAGCTTCGGCAAGGGATCGGTCCAGACGGTGATCCCCCTTCGCGGCGGGCTGGACGGCGCGGTCAAGCTGACCACGGCGCGCTATTTCACCCCCTCGGGTCGGTCCATCCAGAGGACCGGCATCGCCCCGGATCTTGAGGTGGCCGAGACCCGCGAGGAGGCCCAGCAGGTGGCCAATCAGGCCTTCCAGTTCAGCGAGGCCAGTTTCCAGAACGCCTTGAACGCCGACGAAGGCAAGGTCCGCAAGGGGCCCCACGAGCCGGCCGAGGCGCCGCCTCCGGCCTTCGACCAGAAAAAGGGCGACTTCCAGCTCACCCGGGCCCTGGACGTGCTGAAGTACGGCTCGGTCCTGGCGACCCCCAAGCTGCCCAAGCCCGCCGCCACCTTGGCGGAAGCCGCGATCCTGCGCTCGGGCCACGGATCGGTGGTCAAGCCCGGCTCGGCCACGCCGGTTCCCCCCGCCAAGCCCAATTAGCCAGGCAAGGCCCGCGGGCGGCCTGGAGCCTGATGCGTTTGCACGGAACAGATGCGGACGCTGAATCAGGCTCTCCACTTTTGACTCTCGAGCAAATTGTCCCCTTTCAGACGATTTCGTCCAAACGGGGTTTGCTCTAGTGGACCTAGCCCTCTTTCGGCCCAATGTCGGGGTTTTCCTGGTC
>JACDGF010000349.1 GCA_013815405.1 Caulobacteraceae bacterium
GTGCCGGTGAGCTATTTCGTCAAGATGACCCCGGCCCAGCAGGTCACCTCGATCGTGCGGCGGGACAGCAAGCGGCTGGTGGTGGTCCAGGCCAACGTCAAGGGCATGGCGGCCAACCAGAAGATCGCCCAGCTCAAGCCCTGGCTGCAGAAGGCCCCGATCGACGCCTCGGTGCGCTGGAAGTTCCGCGGCGCCGACGAGGAGACCCAGAACGCCGGCGTCTTCTTCATCGTCGCCATGACCGTCACCCTCTTCCTGATGGCCACCATATTGCTTTGGCAGTTCAACAGCTTCTACGGCGTCTTCGTCACCCTCTCGGCGGTGGTGCTCTCGACCGTCGGCGTGCTGCTGGGGGCGGACCTCAACATCGCCCACACCTTCGACTACATCTCGATGATCATGATGGGGACCGGGATCGTCGCCCTGGCCGGGGTGATCGTCGGCCACAACATCGTCCTGGTGGACACCTACTACCAGCTGCGCCGCTCCGGCCACGAGGCCGACGACGCCGCGGTGCGCGCCGCCGCCCAGCGCTTCCGTCCGGTGATGCTGACCACCCTGGTGACGGTGATCGGCCTCTTGCCGCTGATGTTCCAGCTCCATCCCGATTTCCGGGCCGGCGGCTTCGACTACAAGGCGCCGGGCTCCGAATGGTGGGTCCAGCTCTCGGCCACGGTGGTCTTCGGCCTGACCTTCTCGACCCTGCTGACCCTGTTCCTCACCCCCGTGGCCCTGGCCGCGCCCAAGGCGCTGGGCCGCGGATTTGGCGACATCGGCGCGCGGATCGGCTGGCGACGCAAGAACCGCCCCGCGCCGCGCGGCCCCTCTAGCCGGCCGCGGCCGATCGAGGAGGCCGCGGAGTAGCCGCCGCCTCCGCGCGGGTCTGGCGCCGCCAGAGGGCCGCATACTCCCCGTTCATCGCCAGCAGGGCGGCGTGGTCGCCCCGCTCGACCACCTTGCCGCGGCGGATGACCAGGATCTGGTCGGCGTCGACGATGGTCGAGAGCCGGTGGGCGATCACGAGGGTGGTGCGGCCGGCCCTGACCTTGCGCAGGGTCGCCTGGATCGCCGCCTCGGTGCGGCCGTCCAGAGCGCTGGTGGCCTCGTCCAGGACGAGGAGCCTGGGGCCCGCCAGCAGGGCGCGCGCCAGTCCCACCCTCTGGCGCTCGCCGCCGGAGAGTTTCAGCCCCCGCTCGCCCACCCTTGTCTCCATCCCGAAGGGCAGGGCCTCGATGAATCGCGCCAGTTCCGCCGCCTCCGCCGCCGCCCACACGTCCTGAGGCAGGGCGTCGGGATCGGCGAAGGCGATATTGGCGTGGAGGGTGTCGTTGAACAGGGCCACGTCCTGGGGCACCAGGGCCGCCGCCGCCCGCAGCGAGGCCTGGCTGACGTCGCGCAGATCCACCCCGTCCAGGCTCACCGCCCCCGCCTGCGGATCGAGCAGCCGAAGGGCCAGGCGCACGATGGTCGTCTTGCCCGACCCCGACGGCCCCACCAGGGCGGTGGTCGACCCCGGCGGGGTGGTGAAGCTGACCTCCCTGAGGCCCACCGACCGGGCGGTGTGCTGGAAATCGACGCTCTCGAACACCAGCTCCGCCCCCCGCCCCGAGGCGGGCGGCAGGGGCCGGGCGTCGGGCGATTCGACGATCTCCGGCTTCACCGCCAGCAGGTCGAGCATCTGCTCCATGTCGATGAACGACTGGCGGATCTCCCGGTAGTTCATCCCCAGGGCGAACAGCGGCGCATAGACCTGCTGCAGGATCAGGATGCACGCGGTCACCCCGCCCAGGGTCATCCGCCCCTGCAACACCTCCAGCCCGGCCAGGAGCGTGATCAGCACCAGGCCGAGGTTCAGCACCACCGACTGGACGCCGTTGAGCAGCTGCAGGGAGGTGTTGGCCTTGACCGCGGCGTCGGCATAGTCGCCCAGCGCCCGGCCGTATTGCGAGACCACCCGCTGCTCGGAGCCGAAGGTCTTGATCGTCTCATAGTTCATCAGGGCGTCGACGGCGAGGCCGGCGGCCTCGGAGTCGGCGTCGTTCAGCGCCCGGCGATGCTTGATCCGCCAGTTGGAGATGGCGAAGGTGAAGGCGATGTAGATGGCGATAGTCCCGATCGCGAGCCCCGCCAGGCGCCAGTCGAAGCGCGCGGTCAGCACGAAGGCGGCCATGGCCAGCTCCAGCAGGGTCGGACCCAGGTTGAACACCACGCTACGCAGCAGAAAATCGGTCGAGCGCGCGCCCCGGTCGATCACCCGCGAGAGGCCGCCGGTCTGCTTGCCCTGGTGGAAATCGAGCGACAGGGTGAGCGAATGGCCGAAGGTCTCCATCGCCGACTGGGCCAGGGCCGTCTGCGAGACCGGGGTGAAGATCGCGTCGCGCAAAAAGGGCGCCGTCCCGGCGATGAAGCGCAGCACGACCCAGCCGATCACTAGGCCGGCGAAGCCCACGAACACCGCCCCGCCGCCGGTCCGGCCCCGGTTCAGGTGGTCGATCGCGGTCTGGATCAGCAGCGGCCCGGTCACCCCGGCGACCTTGCCGACCAGGACCAGGGCCAGGGCCGCGCCCAGCCGCGGCTTGAGGCCCCGGGCCCTGGAGCGAAGCACCAGCCGCCCCAGGTCGGCCATGGAGCTCCAGAAGCTGAACCGCGCCCCCACCCCGGCCACCGCCCCGGGCAGCGACATCCGCCGAGCCGCCGCGGGATTGTCGGTCATGCCCCTCATGGCGCCGGCCCGCGCGGGGCGATCAGCAGGGTGGTCTGAACCCCGCCGCCAGGGGTCATCCAGTCGATGCGCCAGCCCGTTTCCGTGCGGGCCGCCACGAAGGGCGCGAGGGTCAGGGACTCGGCCGGCGAGACGATGGCGCGCACCGGGTCGCGCGGCGCGCCTTGGCCGACCTCCAACTCATGAGACCCCGGAGCGAGGGGTTCGTTGAGCGCCAGGCTGAACCGTCCCGCCGCGTCCGTCCGGACGTCTCCGCGTTCGCGTCCGTCGATCCGGAGTTTGGGCGCGGCCATGGGCGGGCCCGCGCCGGAGACCACCGTCCCGCCCTTGCGGTCGAAGTCCACCGCCAGGATGCGCGGCTCCCTGGTCGGCGCGCCCATCACCACCGCCCCGGCGCCCGCGCGAAGCTGCGCCGCCGACCCTTCGGGTGTCACCGCCACATAGCCCTGAGCCTGAAGGGGCCGGCCGGCCTCGATCATCGACAGCCCGAACAGGCGTACGACGGGCGAGGCGGGCAGCACCGCGCGCCACGCGCCCGCGCCATCCGCCTGGGCCGTCATCGCCCGTCCCC